>JBBSHA010000013.1:0-16910 GCA_038253595.1 Candidatus Dormibacterales bacterium | reverse complement strand
CGTAGGGCTGGTGGTGATCGGTGACGATGGCCGCCGGCTGGGTCGCGGCGGTCGCCCGGACGCGCCGGAAGAATGCTTGAGCGGAAGCCAGGTCCCGCCGCTCACGAAGCAGTACGTCGACCACCTGGCCGTGCTCGTCGACGGCGCGGTAGAGGTACCCCTTGACGGTGCCACCGAAGAGGCAGACCTCGCCGATGTACCAGCGCCGGCCAAGCCGACGACGATGCCGCCGGGCCGCGGGGTGCCGTTAACCACTCACCGTCACCTCATCACGCCACCCGCGAACTCATAGATGGTGGGTCTCGCCATCGCGAACAGTCCCCTCAATCCGCCGGACTGCGGAGAGGTTTCCGGCACGGCTCGGAATCATGGGCGCGACCTGTCTCTGGAGTCGGCCCACAGTCACTCCAATGCTGCGGCTCACCTCAGACCCAGCCGCTGGAAGCGATCCCGTGTGGCGGCCGGATATCGATGGCTTCCGAAGCTTGTCAGGAGCACGGCGCGGCCCCCTCTCCAGCCCCCCAATCGCGACGCCGCAGTGGCGGTTGACAGGGGCGCCTCAAGAATATGATGGGATCCGCATCGATTCTTGGAGGTGTTCTCATGAGCTCAACGGTGACCAAGTTCCCTCAGATCGATCACGACGAAGCCCGGGGGCCGTTGAGCGAGATCTATGAGGACATTCATTCCACCCTCCGTGTCCCGTGGGTGGCCTTTGCGATCCGCGTGATGTCCACCTTTCCGGGCTTCGTTCCAGCTGCATGGCAAGCGGCCAAGCCAAACATGTCGACCGTCTGCGCCGAGCGCTGCGCGGACGAGATTCGGAGTGCTGCGCTGCTGCCCGGAGCCGGTCCTCCCAATCCTCGAGCGCGATTGCTGGAGATGCGGTGGAGCGAGGAGAGGATCTCGGCCCTGAACCTCATCCTCGACGCGCTCAACTATGGCAACCCCAAGTACCTGTTGTTGATCACGGCCTGGGAGCAGGCCTTCCACAGCCGAGCCGCGGGAGGCCGAGTGGCGTTGACAGCCGAACTCGCCACCAGCCTCCCCCGTGGGCTCCCTCCTGGGGTGGCCAAGCTCCATCTTGTCGACCACGAGGAGGCTTCCGATGAAGTCCGCCAACTCTGGCGCCGTGAAATTGACATGCACCTTCACCACGGCCCGGCCAGCGACTACCGGGTGTTGGCGGCGTTCCCAGACTATCTGAGGCTGGCGCTCGACGAGGTTCTGGAACCTGTCGTCAGAACCCCAGCCTACGAGGAGACTGCGATCCGGATCCGCGCCATTGCTCGCCGGGGCGTGGCCGACTTTCCATCGGTCGGCGGGGTATGCCGGGAATCGCTCGAGAGCAGCTCCTCGCCGGCCGAAATCGCGGGCCTGACCGGGCTTCTCTTCATGTACACCCGCTTTATCGCGGATATCACGATCGATATCATCCGACTGAAGCAGGCGTTCGAGGGCCCTATCTCCGCCGGCGCATCAAAGTTCCCGGTTTCCGGCTGACCGCACCCGACTATTGCCGTCCTACGGCATCCCGCAGATCGAGAGCACGAGAGCCGCGGATGTGAGGACCGTTACTGTCGGCGACATCACCATCGGATACAACGATCAGGGAACCGGGTGAACCGCGCCGGCGACAATGTCAGATGTCGTCGACGTGCTTGCGGTCCGGTGGAGTTTCTGCTCCGATCGCACTACATTGCTGGGGTTACGATCACGGCCGCAACGGATCTCCGCGTCAGTGGCCCGAGGCTATCGGTTGGGAATGGCGAAGGGCGAGACGTGGTCTTGGAGTCCATGGCATGTATCCGCTCTGGTGCAGGCACGTTCTCGTCGCCTCTGCCGCCATGGTGCAACTCCCATTCCTGAGGAGCTGGAGCGGGCGCTCGACTATCTCCGGACCCGGGTCCCAGAGATCGACGTTCAGACCGTATTGTCCAAGCTTGCCAAGGCGCTCGCCGATCTAACCGCGGCGGTCCGAGAGCTGCCGGAACAGCGGTTGGTAAGCGGAGAAGGCTGGACCCACCGCCACATCGTCGACCATATCGCCCAAACCAACATCCGATCAGCGGAGGAGCTCCGGCACCTGGCCGCCGGTCGCACGCCGCCCGGTCCGCCCGTTTACGACGGCCTCCGGAGCGGCGCGCCCGAGTGGGCCCCCTGGGCGGAGCTCGTTGAGGGCCTCGCAGGCTCCTCCAGTGAGCTCCTGAGCGCTGCCCGCGCAGCGTCTGACGCCGAGCCGTCCGACGCTCGAGTCATTGCCATAGTCGTGATCGAGGGCGTCTGCCATCCGACTAAGTTGGAGTGGAAGGGTTATGCGATGCTCCAGCGACTTCATGCGATCGACCACCGGAACCAGTTGCGCGCGCGGTAGAACGCCGCATTCTCGGGGCCCGCGGATTGGGTCGGGGGACGTCGGGCTGCCTTTCGGAGCTGGTCGATCAGTCGGCCGTCAGCATGACCGGCGCGCAGTGGAGTGGGGGATTCACATTCTTAGCGGCCAATGTGTATGGGCTGCTGTCAAGGCGGGATCGCGCAGACCTGACGGGGAGGTTGTGGGGGGCAAGAGTCCATCCGTATTCGCACCCGGCATCTCAAGTGAGATGGGGTTCGAAGAGTCCGCCAGTCTGAGACGGATCAACTTTTGCCCTCCTATGCCGTCCCTAGTGCCGTCTTGAGAAAATGGCAAACGAGAGGGCGAGGGCGCTGCCCAGGTGCTGGAGGGCGAAGCTCCGCATCGCGGAGGTCTAGCCACGGCGCATGAGCCGGCCGACGGCGGCCATGAGTTCGGCGGTCTTCTGCCGGCGGTCGTCGTCGGCGGCACCGATCACGCAGTGGTTGGCGTGGTCGTCGAGCAGGCCGAGGGCGACCTTGTCGAGCGCGGCCTGGATCGCGCTGATCTGGGTGAGTACGTCGATGCAGTAGCGGTCCTCATCGACCATGCGGCCGATTCCGCGGACCTGGCCCTCGACGCGCGCCAGGCGCCTCAGCAGCTCGTCCTTGGTGGCCGAGTAACCACGGGGCTCGGAGGCCTGGGCTGGGGTCATGCCCGGATTCTAACTCATACGGGGCGGGGGTATAGGCCAGGCTCGTCGCGAGATAGCGTGCCAGCTGGCTCAGGTATGCGCTGCGGGACAGGCCGCGAGCGTTCGCGGAACGGTCGACCCCTCGAACCATTCGGATCATGGCGCTAGGGTGGCCCCGGCCAGGTCTCGGAGCTCCTGGTCGGAGATGCCGAGTGCGTCATTGGGCCGCATGCGGATGGTCCCCTTGCCCGTCAGCAGTTCGGGGTGGCGGCCGGTGAAGCCCGCGTCGCGCCCCGTCTCCCAGCCGTAGATCGACACCCCGTGCTGCCATACGCCGAGGAACAGGCGGCGACGTCCGACCCGGTACGTCGGCATCTTGTAGGAGAGGACCACCTCGGCGGCGGGATGCGCCTCGAGGATCAGGCGGTGAATGCGCTCGAACAGGGGGCGCCGGTCGGCCGCGATCGCGCCGATGTAGTCCCGCAACGCAGGGTCCATCTCTCGATCGTGATCGCCGGGACGAGCGTCCACGGTCAGGATCGTCCAGGCTTCAGGATCGTCGACGCGAAATCGATGCCTCGCTGGACCCATGACGCGAGCGCCGCGTCCGTTCGGTAGCCCTCGGGGTCGACGAGTACAAAGCCGGTCAGCGGCCGGCCCGCCAACGTCATCGGGCCCGCGTGGGGCTGCGATAGGGCCTCATCGCGGCCCTCGCGTCCCACCCGAACCATCAACCCGGTGCTCGTGACGCCGCAGCACATGCTGCCGGTGACGGTGAAGGACAGACCTCCCACCATCCTCTTCTCGGCCACGTCCCGCCGTCCCGACAGGACGCGCCGGACGCGACCGGCGGTTGCGTCGTCGTAACCCATCACCCGCCTCCCGCGCCGCGTGGGGACCCCACGTTTGGTGCGGGCACCGGCCATTCCCGATCGATCGGTCCGCAGTCGCGGGCATTCCCCGAAGCTACTCAGGTTACAAGAACCAGCGAGCAACGAGTAGCGCCGCGCAGGCGCGGCTGAGCGGTCCAGCGGCCGGCGAACACGCATCCCGCAGCGCCGGGGCGGTAAACCCGCTCGGTTCTCGCCCACCTGCGCGCGGCCACCGGTTGAGCGGATCATCGAGTGATGCGCCTGCGCCTCTGCACCTGGAACATTCAGCTGGGGGCGCGGCTGGACCGAGTGCTGGATACCGTGGCTGGCCATCCCGACTTTGCCCAGGTCGACCTGATCGCCCTCCAGGAGGCCTCCGTGCACGGGGGCCGCGACGACGCCGAGTCGGTGGCCGCGGCACTGGGCCACCCCGGATCCTGCATCCAGGCCGTGGCCGGCCGCCTGGACGGCCTGGTCCAGGCCAACGCCCTGGTGTGGCGGCCGGATCGGGTCGCGGTCCGTTCCCACCGGGTGATCGAGCTGCCGGCGGCCGCCGACTCAGATCTGCCCCGCGCTGAGCGGGCCCTGCTCGGGGCGCTGCCCAGCCAGCGGCGGACCACCCTGGTGGTGGATTCCGACGTCGGCGGCGTGGCGCTGCGCGTCTACGTGGCCCACCTGGATGTGCTCGGCTACCAGCACAAGCGCGCCCAGTTCGGGCGCATCGTGACCGACATGGCGGCCAGCCCGGCCGAACTGACCGTAATCGCGGGCGACCTCAACACGTTCGGCCTGCCGACCCCGCGGGCCTGGTCATCGATCGCCGGTGCCGCTCGCGCGGCCGGCCTCACAAACGTCACCCGCGGTGTCCGCTGGACGCACTCCATCGGTGGGGGTCGCGTCCGCCAGAAGCTGGACGCGATCTTCGTGGCGGGCCCCCCGGGCCTGACCACCCGGGCTTGGACGCTGCCCGTCGACGCCTCCGATCACCTGCCCGTCTTCGCCGAGCTGGCCGCGTGAAGGGGCTGGTCGTCCTCCACATCGACGGCCTCGGCCACGACTCCCTGAACCAGGCCCTGGCGGCGGGCGACCTGCCGTTCACCAGGCGCCTGATCGACGAGGAGGGCTTCAGTGCCCAGCCCTACCGCTGCGGAATCCCGTCCACCACCCCCTTCGCCCAGGCCGGGATCCTCTACGGCGACAACCGCGAGATCCCATCCTTCCGCTGGTTCGACAAGGAGGCGCAGACGGTGGTCGCCTTCGGCGCCGGGTCCACGTTCAAGAAGGTTGCGGGGCGCTACTTCGAGGGCGCCCATCCGCTCTGTGAAGAGGGCGCCTGCATCGCGGCCTGCTACCCGGCGGGGGCGTCGGAGACCTTTGGCCTCAGCTACCGGGACCGGGATCGGCAGGGCGGCCAGGGCGCCGCCCAGGTGCTCCGCGCCTACGCCGCCAACCCTGTCCAAGTGGCCGGCTTCCTGGGCCACGGCCTGATGGCAGTGGGCCGGAGCGCCCTCGAGTACATGCGCGCCCGGGCCCAGGGGCGGCGCCCGGCCGGCGCCTATGTCATCACGGACATGCTCGAGGAGATGCTCCTACACCATGCCGCCCGCTACGCGGTCTGCCGGGCCATGCGCCAGGGCTACCCGGTCATCTACGCCGCCTTCTACGCCTTCGACGAGACCGGCCACGCATTCGGACCGGATGACGGTTACGCGATGCGCATCCTCCGCCACGTCGACCACACGATCCGGGCGGTCGCCCGGGCGCGCGGTGACGGGCCCGGCTACGAGCTGATCGTTCTCTCCGACCATGGCCAGATCGACACCGTGCCCTTCAACCGGCAGGGCGGGGTGCACCTCGGCGAGCTCGTCTTCCGGAGGCTGCCCGACCACGAGGTCGAGGAGCAGAAGGGGAGGACGTACCGGCCGGCCGGCGCGCCGCCGGCCGGCCGGGTCGTGCTCACCTATTCGGGCGGGCTTGGCCACCTCTACTTCACAGAGCCGCGCCGGCGCCTCGACCGGCACGAGGTCCAGCAGCGGGCACCGGGCCTGGTGGAGTACCTGGGCGGCCTGGCCGACGTCGAGTTCGCCCTCCTCCGCGAGCGGGGCCGCGACCTCCTCGTCGACCGCGACGGTGAGCGGCCGCTGGAGGACGCCCATCACCTTCTGGCCCGTTTCGACGATCCCCGCATCCTGGCCGCCCAGCTCGCCCGCCTCAACTCCTTCGAGCGCTCCGGCGACGTGATCCTGTTCGGACGCTGGGACGGCCGGACCCAGGTCAACTTCGAGAACCAGGCCGGCGGCCACGGCTCGATCGGCGGCGAGCAGATGCACCCGTTCCTGCTGGCGCGGCGCGAGCTGGGCCTGGACCTGAGCCACATCGAGGGTGCCCACCAGGTGCACCCGCTGCTGATGCGGGTCGCCGGCCGGACGCCCGCCTAGCGCTTCGCGGCCGCCTTCGCGGCCAGTTCGCGGAGCGCCGGCTCCAGGCCCTCGGAGTAGGTGGGAAAGGGATGGACCACGTCGGCCAGCACCGCCAGGGTGATGCGGGCCCGGATCGCCAGGGACACCTCGGTGATGATCTCGTCGACGTTGGGACCGACCATCGCCGCCCCGACCAGGATCCGGGCGCGCCGGTCGGCGACCAGAAGGACCCGGCCGCGGGGAGGCTGGTCCACGTAGCCGCGGGCGGTCTCGGTCAGGTCGAACCCGGCCGTGAGCACGTCGATGCCGGCCTCCCGCGCCTGGGCGGCGGTCTGGCCCACCGCCGCCAGCGGCGGATCGGTGAACACGCAGCGGGGGATGGCGCGGTAGTCGGCCCGCGTCGCCGCGCCCAGGACGGCGCCGGCAACCACCCGGCCCTGGTAGTTGGCGGTGTGCGTGAAGGGTGCGATGCCGGTGACGTCGCCGATCGCCCATAGGTGGTCCTGGCCGCGGACGCGGCCCTGGCGGGTCACCTCCAGGCCCGCCTTGGCGGCCTTCACGCCCAGCGAGTCGAGCCCGATCCCGTCCACGTTGGGCCGCCGCCCGCTGGCGGCCAGCAGGCGCTCGGCCAGCACCCGCGTCCCATCCGAGAGCAGGATGGCAACCCCCGGGGCCTCGGCCGAGGCGCGCTCCGCCCGGACCCCGAGGCGCATCTCGACCCCGTCGCCGCGCAGCGTCGCGGCCATCATCTCGCCCAGCTCCGGCTCCTCCCTGGCGACCAGGCGCTCGGCCATCTCGATCAGAGTCACCCGGACCCCGAACCGGGCGTAGACCTGGGCCAGCTCGCAGCCCACCGCGGAGCCGCCGAGAATGGCCAGAGAGGCCGGCCGGTCCGGGCTGGACAGGGCCTGGTCGCTGGTCCAGACCGGAACCGAGTCGATGCCCTCGACCGGGGGCATGACCGCGGTGGAGCCTGTGGCCACGACCACGTCGGCCGCCATCAGCGTGCGCTCGCCGACCTCCACCCGACCGGGCCCTGCCAGCCGGCCCTCGCCCCGCACCAGGACGGCACCGGACCGCTCCAGGTCGGCCGCCTGCTCCGCGTCATCGCGGCCCGCGGCGACCGTGTCCCGGCGGCTGACGGCCGCCGCGAACGCCTCGGCGATCGGGCGCGGCCGCATCCTCTCGGTCCAGGCCGAGCGAAGCATCGCCTTGCTCGGCATGCAGGCCACGTAGGGGCACTCGCCGCCGACCAAGGCCCGTTCCACGACCGCCACCCGGCGTCCGGCCTCGAGGAGCGCCCCGGCCACCACCTCGCCGGCCGATCCCGCACCCAGCACCACCACGTCAAAACGCTTGTCTGCCATGCCCCGAGTCTGGCGGAAGAGTTCGATCGGGCGGCTGCTGACTCGGGGCGGCGCCCGGCAACCCCTTTACAGGGCTGTGGTCGATACCTCCGGGAGGCCGCCTACAAGTGACGTCGTGGCCGTGGTGACCGTAAGCGCAACGCAACGTGCCCGCGTGCTCATCGTGGACGACCAGCCGGACATCCGGCTCCTGGTCGCCACCCGGCTCGGGATCGAACCGGGCCTGGAGGTCGCCGGCGAGGCGGCCGACGGAGCCGAGGCCATAGTCCTCGCCCGCCGGCTGGACCCGCAGGCCATTGTGCTCGACCTGCAGATGCCGCGGATGTCGGGTGCGGAGGCGCTCCCGATGCTGCGCAGCCTGGTGCCCGATGCCCGGATCGTGGTCTTCAGCGCCTACGTAGGGGTGCAGGCCCTGCGGGGTCCGATCCAGCCCGACGCGGCCGTGGCCAAGGGCGCCGAGCTGAGGGTGCTGGTGGACACGCTGACCGGCCTGCTCGAGCTGCGCCCGCCGCACGTGACGAAGATCGGGCTGGGCCTGCTGCCCACTGCCGAGACCCTGGCCGCCCTCGATCGCTGGGCCGCCCTCAGGCCCGGGGAGTGGGCCGCGGGCGCGGTCCGGGAGGGCGGCGCAGCCGACTTGCAGGCGCTGCACGGTGTTTTCCTGCGGCTGGGTGACGATCTCAACCGGGCCCGGGCGGAGGGCCCCAGCCAGGTCGAGGTCAGCCTTCGCACGCGGGTCGACGCGGCGGCGGCCGCGAGGCGGGCGCTGTCCGCGATCCCGCCCGGCCGGCGCCGGGAACTGGGCGAGCTCGGCCGGCGCCTGCTCGCGACCCTACCCGAGGCGTTGGCCGAGGCCTAGGCGAAGGCCTACTCGAGGCCGATCGGGCTCCGAGCCGGGTCAGATCCGGCTGGTCTGCAGGCGGCGGCGCAACTGCAGGCGCGCCTTGTGCAGGCGGAGCCGGTGGCGGGAGGGACCGGCGGCCTCCACGGGGACCAGCGCCAGACGGATGAGGTGAAACGCGACCCTGGTTACCACGGACCCTTGAACGGGCGCCGTGCGGAAAAGGTTTCACCTCCGCGGCGGTGAGAGCATGAAGACATCCATGGCGATGTCAGCGGCGAGCATCACCCCCTCGCCCGACCTGGCGCGGCGCCTGGCGGCGGGCCTGCCTCTCACCGTGCTCGGCCAGGCCTCGCTGTCCGGCACGCTCTCCCGGCTGGTGGTGCTGGGCCGATCCGAGCAGGGCAGGGCGGCGGCGCTCTCGGCGGTGGTGACGGGAACCACACGCCCGCCCCCGGTGGTGGCCGCCCGCTTCCGCACCGAGCGCCGGGGCCGCGGCCTCTTCGTCCAGGACCAGGCGGGCGCCGACCGCTTCGTCCTCTCCTCCGGCCTGCTCAACCAGCTGGTGGTGTCGGCCGGGATCTGGCCGGTCCTGCTGCCCCTGATCGGACCTCGCGTCGCCGCCCTGCCGGTCGCGGACGCGGGCCGGCTGGCCGCCGACCTCGACCTCTTCTGCCGCGTGGTCGAGACCACGGTCGGGCGGGCCGGGGCAGGCCTGCGCCTGACCCTGGAGCCGACTGGGACCAATGTCGACTCCGCCGTGGGCTCTCTGGGCAGGCTGGGCCGGGCCGCCGCCGGCGTCGTGCGCCGGGTGCCGGGCGCCGGCCGAGCCCCCGGCCATGTCTACGAACCCGATGACGCCGGCGACGAGGCGATCAGCTTCTCCGACATCGGGGGCCAGGAGGCCGCCAAGATCGAGCTGGAGACCGTCTGCCTCGCCATCAGCGATCCCCAGCTGTTCCTGAGCTGGGGGGCGCGGCCGCCGCGCGGCGTCCTCCTGTACGGACCTCCCGGCACCGGCAAGACCATGCTGGCGCGGGCTCTGGCCCGGGAGTCGGGCGCCCGCTTCATCCACGTCCGGGCGACGGACATCGTCTCCAAGTGGTACGGCGAAGCTGAACGCAAGCTCCAGGAAGCGTTCGACTGGGCCCGCCGCGAGCGCCCCGCCGTCCTCTTCTTCGACGAGATCGACGCCCTGGCCCGGGCCCGCGAGGACGCTCACGAGGCCAGCCACCGCCTGGTGAGCACCTTCCTGGAGAACATGGACGGGCTCCAGGTACCGGACGGGGTGATCGTCCTGGCCGCCACCAACCGGCCCGAGGCGGTCGATGAGGCGCTCACGCGGCCGGGCCGCTTCGACCGCCTGGTCGAGGTGCCGCTGCCCGGCCCGGACGGCCGCCGCCAGGTCTTCGAGGTCCACCTCGGCCGGGCGTCCCGGCAGGCCGGCAGGCCGCTCTTCGAGCCGATCGACGAGGCCGGTTGGGATCAGTTGATGGCCGCCAGCGACGGCTTCAGCGGGGCCGAGATCGCAGAGGTGGTGAGGCGCGCGCTTGAGGCCCGGATTCGGGCCGGCGACAAGCACGGCCAGGTCGGCGGCGACGAACTGCTGAGCGTCGCCGGCGGCGTCCGCCGCCCCTGGTGAGTCAGGGCCGGCCGCCGGCACCACTTGCAGCGGGCGGCCGCATCCGGGCCGGGGGCGCCCGCCGGTCTACCGGTTCCTCACCACCAGCGGGTCGTCGGTGTCGCTGTTGAGCCCGTTCAACTCCGCCCCGTCGTGCTCGAAGTCGTCCACGCCCGCGCTCGTCTCCTCCTCCACGACCTCGCCGGCCGGCCGGGCCTCGGCCAGGATCTGCGAGTAGACCGCCAGCGCCTCTTCGCTCAGCTCCATGTCGCTCACGATACGGAGATGAAGGCCGCCCTCGAGCTCCTCTCCGCGCCGGCCCGGGAATGGTTCACCGCCTCCTTCGACGGGCCCACCGAGGTCCAGGAGCGGGGTTGGCGAGCGGTGGCGAGCGGCCGCCACACCCTCATGACCGCCCCCACCGGCAGCGGCAAGACCCTGGCCGCCTTCCTCTACTGCCTCGACCGGCTCGCCTCCGAGCCGGCCCCGGCCCGCCCGGAGGAGCGCCTGCGCGTCCTTTACATCTCGCCCCTCAAAGCGCTCGCGGTGGACGTCCGGAGAAACCTGCGCGCCCCGCTGACCGGCATTCGTGTCCAGGCCGAGCGGCTGGGTGCCGCCGCCCCCGACATCGCGGTCGGCACCCGCACCGGCGACACCCCGGTCCTGGAGCGGCGGCGCATAGAGCGCACCCCACCCGACATCCTGATCACCACCCCGGAGTCGCTCTACCTGCTGCTCACCAGCGCGGCGCGCAGGACCCTGACCGGCGTCCGCTGGGTGATCCTGGACGAGATCCACTCGGTGGCCGCCACCAAGCGCGGCGCCCACCTGGCGATCAGCCTCGAGCGCCTGAGCCGGATCACCGCCGTCGAGCCCCAGCGCATCGGCCTCAGCGCCACCCAGAAGCCGCTCCACCTGATCGCCGGCTTCCTGGCCGGGGCGGGCCGGGAGGCCGAGATCGTCGACGCCGGGCGCCGCAAGACGATGGAGATCAGGGTCGAGGTCCCCGTCGACGACATGGCCGACCTCGACCGGGGCGCTCCCGCTCCGCAACCGGCCGGCGGTGCACCCGCCTGGGCCGCCGAGCTGCCGGCCCCCCGCCGCTCGATCTGGCCGGCAATCTATCCCCGACTCCTGGAACTGGTCCGCCGCCACACCAGCACCATCGTGTTCGTCAACTCACGGCGCCTGGCCGAGAGGCTGGCCGCGCGGCTCAACGAGCTGGCCGGCGAGGAGCTGGTCCTGGCCCACCACGGCTCGATCGCCCGCGAGCAGAGAGAGGTGATCGAGGACCGGCTGAAGGCCGGGCTCCTGAAGGGCCTGGTCGCCACCTCCAGCCTGGAGCTGGGGATCGACATGGGCGCCGTGGACATGGTGGTCCAGGTCGAGTCACCACCCAGCGTCGCCACCGGCATCCAGCGCATCGGGCGCGCCGGCCACTCCGTGGGCGAGATCAGCCGGGGCACCATATTCCCCAAGTTCCGCGGCGACCTCCTGGAGACGGCGGCCGTGGTCGAGCGGATGCTGGCGGGCGAGATCGAGACCACCGTGGTCCCGGCCAACCCGCTCGACGTGCTCGCCCAGCAGCTGGTGGCGATGTGCGCCCTCGACGAGTGGGGGGTGGAGGATGCCTACGCGCTGGTCAGGCGCGCCCTTCCCTTCCAGAGCCTCGGCCGCCGGGCCTTCGAGGCCACCCTCGACATGCTCAGCGGGCGCTACCCCAGCGACGAGTTCAGCGAGCTGCGGCCGAGGCTGGTCTGGGACCGCGTCGAGGGCACCCTGCGGGGCCGCGCCGGCGCCCAGCGCCTCGCCGTCACCAACCCCGGCACCATCCCCGACCGCGGCCTCTACACGGTGAACCTTCTGGAGGACGGCAAGCGGGTGGGCGAGCTGGACGAGGAGATGGTCTTCGAGACCCGGCCGGGTGAGACCTTCGTGCTCGGCGCCACCACCTGGCGGGTCGCCGACATCACCCCCAGCCAGGTCCTGGTCACGCCCGCGCCCGGCGAGCCCGGCAAGATCGCCTTCTGGCACGGCGACTCGCTGAGCCGTCCCGCCGAGCTGGGCCGGGCGCTGGGGGCCATGACCCGCGAGCTGAGAGCCGCGCCTCGGGCCCAGGCCGCGCGCCGGCTTCGGCAGGGGGCCGGCTTCGATCCCGGAGCGGCCCGCAACCTGCTCGCCTACCTGGATGACCAGGCCGAGGCCACGGGTGCGGTGCCGGACGACCGGACGCTGGTGGTCGAGCGCTTTCGCGACGAGGTTGGGGACTGGCGCGTCTGCATCCTCACCCCCTACGGCGGCCGGGTGCATGCGCCCTGGGCGCTCGCCCTCGAGGCCCGGCTGTCAGAGCGGCTCGGCCTCGAGGTGCAGTCGATGTACACCGACGACGGCTTCGCCCTCCGGCTTCCCGACGCCGATGCCCCGGTCGACCTGGGGGAGCTGATGCTGGAGCCGGAGGAGATCACCGACCTGGTGACCGCCCAGCTTCCCGGTTCGGCCATGTTCGCCTCCCGCTTCCGGGAGAACGCGGCCCGGGCCCTGCTCCTGCCCCGGCGCAACCCGGGCGGCCGCACCCCGCTCTGGCAGCAGCGCCAGCGCTCCGCCGGCCTGCTCCGCGTCGCCGGTCGCTACGCCGACTTCCCGATCCTGGTCGAGACCTACCGTGAGTGCCTGGCCGACGTCTTCGACCTGGAGTCGCTGCGCGACCTGCTCGGCCGGATCCGGGCCCGCGAGGTGCGGGTGGTGGCGGTCGACACCCAGCGTGCCTCCCCCTTCGCCGCCTCTCTCCTGTTCGACTACGTCGGCCAGTACATCTACGACGGCGACGCCCCGCTCGCCGAGCGCCGGGCCCAGGCCCTGACGCTCGACCGCGAGCTGCTGTCCGAGCTGCTCGGCTCCGAGGAGCTGCGCGAGCTGCTCGACCCAGGCGCCGTCGGCGAGCTGGAGCTGGACCTCCAGGGCCTGCGGCCGGAGCGCTTCCCGCGCGACCCCGACGAGGCCCACGACGTGCTCGCTCGCCTGGGGGACCTGAGCCGGGAGGAGGCCGCGGCCCGGGGCGTACGGGGAGCGTGGCTGGATGAGCTGTGGCGCCAGCGCCGCGCGTTCGAGACCGGCGGCGCCTGGATCGCCGCCGAGGACGCCGGGCGCTACCGGGACGGCCTTGGCTGGAACCCGCCCGGGGGTCTTCCCGACGCATTCCTGGAACCGGTCCCCGACGCCCTGGAGTCCCTGCTCCGGCGCTGGGCGCGGACCCACGTCCCCTTTCTGGCGGGCGAGCCGGCCCGCCGCTGGCGGCTGGCGCCCGGGGCGGTGGAGGCGGCGCTGCAGCGCCTGGCCGGCCGCGGCGAGCTGCTGTCGGGCGAGTTCCGGCCGGGCGTCACCGGCCGCGAGTACTGCCACCCGGACGTGCTCCGGAGCCTGCGCCGGCGGTCCCTGGCGACCCTCCGGCGCGAGGTCGAGCCGGTGCCCGCCGAGGTGCTGGGTCGCTTCCTACCCGCCTGGCACGGTATCGGCGGCGAGGAGGGCGGCCTCGACCGGCTGCTCGACTGCGTGCTCCTGCTCCAGGGCCTGGCGCTGCCGGCGTCGGTGATCGAGCGGGACGTGCTGCGGGCGCGCATGCCCGGCTACCGGCCCGCCCAGCTGGACGAGCTGATCTCGATGGGGGAGGTGGTGTGGGCCGGCCGCGGCGCTCTCGGCCCGGCTGACGGCCGGGTCGCCCTCCACCTCCGGCGTGACGCCGGGCGCCTCCTTCCCGAGCTCGAGGAGCCCGCCCCCGGCGAGCTCGCGGCCCGGCTCCGGGAGCGGCTGGAGCGCGGCGCCTGCTTCTTCCAGGAGCTGTACAACTGGGCCGGTGGTGGCGACCAGGAGGCGCTGCTCGACGCCCTCTGGGACCTGGTCTGGGCGGGCGTGGACACAACCGACACCTTCGGGCCGCACCGGCTCCTGGGCCCGGCGCACCGGCGCGGCACGCCCCCGCGCCGGCCCCGCATGCTCCGCCTCAACCAGCCCCGGGCGGCCGGCCGCTGGTCTTTGGTCCGCGACCTCCGGGACGGGGTCCAGCCCTCCGCCACCGAGCGGCTGTACGAGCAGGCGGGGGTCCTGCTCCAGCGCCACGGGGTGCTCACCCGGGAGTCCGTGCTGGCCGAGGGCTGGGCGGGTGGATTTGCCGCGCTCTACCCGGTCCTCCGGGCGATGGAGGAGGTGGGCCGCGTCCGCCGCGGCTACTTCGTCGACGGCCTCGGGGGCTCGCAATTCGCCCTCCCGGGGGCGGTCGACCGGCTGCGCGCGCTGCGTGAGCCGGATGGCCGGGTGCTGGCGCTGGCCGCCACCGACCCCGCCAACCCCTACGGCGCCACCATCGCCTGGCCGGCCGGTGAGGGCCGGCCGGCCCGCGCCGCCGGCGCCTTCGTGGTGCTCGACAGCGGTGATCTGCGCCTCTACCTGGAGCGGGGCGGCCGCTCGCTGCTCACGCGGGGCGAGGTCCGGCCCGAGCACGTGGCCGCGCTGGTCGAGGCGGCCACCCGGGCCGGCAAGATCGAGCTCCAGCGGGTGGACGGCGAGGCGGCGCGCCAATCCGGGCTGGCGCCGCTGCTGGCCGGGGCCGGATTCGGTGCCACCCCCAGGGCCCTGGTGGCCTGGCCCCGGCCGGGAAGAGGCTAGCGTCCGCCGGGTGCGCTTCGCGGCGCCTCCGCGCGGGCCATTTTGGCGGCCAAGTGCGCCAGTTGGGGCCGGGCAATCGGGGCCTTCGGCGGCCGAGCGCACCAGTTGTGGCCGGCCACGCCCCGCGCACCGACCGGCTCAGTAGCTGAGGGTGCGCTCGGCTTCCATGACCAGCCTCACGTAGTCGGGCGGCGTTATCCACGCCATCCCCTCGCCCAGCTCGGAGACCCCCCGGGCCTCCGCGCAACCGCGTCAAACGTGGAGCGTGATTCCCGCCTGGCGGCACTTCGCGAGCAGCTCGGCGAGCGGGGGCACCCCGACCCCGCGCACGGTCTCGGCGACTCCTGGCCGGACCAGCTCGGTGGCGTCGCCGGCGAGCGCGACGGCGCACGTCACGCCGCCCGCGCCAGATCCGTTGGCTGCGATGTGGAAGGGGATGCTGGCCCGGGTGGGGTCGGCGGGGCCGGTGGCGGCGGTGATCAGCAGTTGAGCCATGCCGAAACCGTGCCCAAAGCCGGCGGGCATGTCAAGGCCCGCGATGGCCACCGGGCCCGAGGCTAGGCGTGGGCCGTGCGCCGAGCGGCCTTGAGCACCCGGTCCACCGAGGGCAGGTACCAGGCCTCCATCGACCCCGGCGGGTAGGGCGTGTCCCACGCGCCCACACGCGCCACCGGCGCGTCCAGCGAGTAGAAGGCCTCCTCCATCAGGGTGGCCGCCACCTCGGCCCCGAAGCCGGCCGACAGCGGGGCCTCATGGACGACCACGCAGCGTCCCGACCGGGAGACCTCGGCCACCAGGCCCTCAACGTCGAGGGGCACCAGCGAGCGCAGGTCGAGGACGCCGGCCTCGATCCCCTCCTTGGCCAGTTCGGCCGCCGCCCGCTGGCACAGCTCGACGGCGCCGCTCCACGCCACCAGCGTCAGGTCCTTGCCCGGCCGGGCCAGGCGCACCTTCCCGAACGGCACCGTGTAGTCGCCCTCCGGCACCTCCTCCCGGCCCAACCGGTAGAGGCGCTGGGGCTCCATGAAGATCACGGGGTCCGGGTCGCGGATCGCCTCCAGCAGCATGCCCTTGGCGTCGTACGGTGTGGACGGGCAGACCACCTTGATCCCGGGCGACTGGACGAAGTGCGCCTCCACCGCGTCGGGGTGGAACTCGGGAGTGCGCACCCCGCCCCCGAACGGGGCCCGGATCGTGACCTGGGACCCGAAGCGGCCGCGGGACCGGAACCGGTAGCGGCCGAGCTGCGCCCCCAGCTGGTGGAAGCCCTGGGCCGTGAATCCCAGGAACTGGATCTCCGCCACCGGCAGCAGCCCGGAGAGGGCGAGCCCGATCGACGACCCGATGATTCCGCCCTCGGCCAGGGGGGTGTTGATCACCCGGTCCGGTCCGAACTGCTCGAGCATCCCCTGCGTGGTCCGGAAGACCCCGCCCAGCGCCCCCACGTCCAGACCCAGCACCAGCACCCGCTCGTCCCGCTCCATCTCGCCGATCAGCGCGTCGCGGATCGCCTCCACGATGTTCATGTCAGCCACCGAGGAGCTCCTCCCGCTGCCGCTGCACCCGCGCCGGAGGCCGCTCGTAGGCGTGGTCGAACACGTGCGTCCGCTCCGAGCCCGGCAGCGCGGCCGCCGCCTCGACCGCGGCGTCCAGCCGCTCCGAGATCTCGCCCTCGACGGCGGACCGGGTGCCCTCGTCCCACAGCCCCTGGGCGGCCAGCCAGGCCTGGACCCGGGCGATGGGGTCCTCCCGCTCCGCCTTCTCCAGCCAGCCCTCGGGGAGGTAGGCGCGGGGGTTGTCGGTCGTGTTGTGGAAGCTCATCCGGTAGGTGACCGCCTCGATCAGCGTCGGCCCGTCGCCGGCCCGTGCCCGCGCCACCGCCGCCACCGCCGTCTCATGGACCGCGAGCAGGTCGTTGCCGTCGACCTGCACGCCGGGGAAGCCGTAGCCCGCGCCCCGGCGGTGGAACTCACCCGCCGACTGGGCTTCGCGGGAGGTCGAGATCGCCCACTGGTTGTTGGACAGGAAGAGGACGACCGGCGCCTTCACCACGCCGGCCAGGTTGCAGGCCTCGTGGAAGTCGCCCTCACTGGCCGCCCCCTCG
>JBBSHA010000012.1:0-17578 GCA_038253595.1 Candidatus Dormibacterales bacterium | reverse complement strand
CGTGCTGGCCTGCTCCATCGACGCCTCGGGAGTGGCGAGCACCCCGAGGATCCTGAGCACCCGGCCCTCCAGGCTCAGCACCCGGGTCAGCTGGTAAGCGGGCTGGCCCGGGACCGCCTCCTGCCAGATGTGGGTGCCGCTCAGCAGCGGCGGACGGTCGACCGCGGCGGCGTGCAGGGACTCCTGGCTGCGCTGGGTCGCCTCGGCGGCCTGGGCCTCCAGGGCGTTCGGATACACCACCGCGATGCTCTCCACGATTCCGAAGCCGGGACCACTGGGCTGGCCCCGCTGGAAGACCACGTCCCAGCTGTCGGCGTCGCCGGCCACGCTGGCCCGCCCCTGCCTCAGAACGGAGTAGCCGGCGGTCTGGTCCAGAGCCTGGAGGGACAGCGCTCGCGGGTCGGGGGCAGCGGGTGCCGAGCCTCCGATCGGCGTTCGCGGGTCGGGGGCAGCGGGTGCCGAGCCTCCGATCGGCGTTCGCGGGTCGGGGGCGGCGGGTGCCGCGCCTCCGATCGGCGCTCGCGGGCCGGGGGCGGCGGGTGCCGAGCCTCCGATCGGCGCTCGCGGGCCGGGGGCGGCGGGTGCCGAGCCTCCGATCGGCGCTAGCGGGCCGGGGGCGGCGGGTGCCGAGCCTCCGATCGGCGCCCGCGGGCCGGCCTGCGCGACGCTGTCGGCTGCCGGCCGGGCCGGCAGCTGCTCAGAGACCCCTCCTCCCGGGTGCTCCCGGCCGGCGAGTACGGACGGCAGGACGAGGGCGGCAGCGGCCATCCCGGCCAGCACCGCACCGCCCGCGATCCAACGCCTGGCGGCGAGCGCCGGCGGATGCGAGGGGACCCAGCGGCGGCGGCCGGCCGGCGGCCGGGGAGAGGCTGGGATCGGCGCCGGCACGGCCGGGGCCGGCGGCCCGGCCCGCTCCTTCCGCAATTGCTGGTAGGCGCGCTCGACCGCGACCGCCACCCGCCTCGCGTTCGGATGCACGTTGAGGTCGGGGTCCCAGTACCGGCTTAGCCGGAGGTGGGCGCTCTCGATCTCCTCGTCGGAGGCGGCCGGGCTCACGCCCAGCACCGTTTCGGGCCGGAGCGAGGTGGCGCGGTGACCAAGGGAGGGGAATTTCATAGCTGTGGGGGAAGCTGGGCGAAACTCATTATCTCGGATTGGACGAGCCACCGCAGACGGGGCGCCAGGTCCGGCCCGGCGCGCCCGCGCGTTCGGCTACCCCCCAAGTTGCGCGGAGAGTTGATGGCAGCGTAACTTGCTGAGCAGCCGGCGGTGCGCCCGGGGTCGCGGATGGGCCACGATCCGCTCCGCCGCTGCCGGCAGTGAGCGGCGTTTACCCGAACCCGTCCGCGACGGCACCGCGATTACCGCAGCGGCAGTCTCCTCCCGGCCCGGCCGGGCGCGGGGCCGGAAGTCTGGGAGGTCCTGTGTGAGAGCCCGCATCGAACCCGCCGGCCGGGTCCCCTGGTGGGGTCGCCTGGCCTTCGTCGGGGCCCGGCGATCGGCCGGTCAGGTGCCCGATCCCTGGCGCATAGTCGCCTGGCGGCCCCGGCTGCTCCTCGGGGTCATCGGCTTCGAATGGGCGATCCATAAGACCCCCCGGGGTCCGGGCCCGGCACAAAGTGCTGGCCGGCCTGCGCGCCTCCAGCCTGGTCGGCTGTCCGCATTGAATGGACATCGGGTCTGCCTTGAGCAGACGGGCCAGGATCACAGATCGGGAGCTGAGCGAGCTGGCCCGCTACCGCGAGAGCGACGCGTTTCGACGCGCTCGACAGGTCCGTGATCGAGCTGGCTGAGCGGCTGACGGCGACTCCCGCCGAGGTTCCCTCCGAGCTGTACGCGCGGATCCGCGACGCGATCGGACCGGAGGCCCTGGTGGAACTGGTGGCAGAGATCGCCTGGGAGAACTACCGGGCCCGGTTCAACCGTGCCTTCGAGGTCGGGGCTCAGGGCTACAGCCGCGGTGGCTACTGCGGGCTGCCCGCCCGCCTGCCCAGCCCGCCCGGGCGGCCGGCCGGGGCGGAGGGGTAGAAATCTGGGATGAACGCCTCCCTCGCGCCGGTCCGCTCCCGCTCGCCCGTCCGCTCGATGACCGTGGGAACCCTGCTCTCGCTACTGCTTCAATTCCTGCTCGGGATGGCCGTCAACCTTTTCGTCAAGATTCCGGACAACCACCCCGTACTTCAGCGGAGTCGCCCAGAGCCTGACCTGGGCAATCGTGTCCGGGCCCTTCCTGCTGATCCTCCACGCCAGCCTGGGTCTGATCCTGGTCGTGGGCGCGGCCAGCCTCCTCGTCGCCGGTCTCAGGTCCGACTCCCGCTCCCAGGCCTGGACATCCGGGCTGGAACTGGTCGGGGTCGTGGCCGCCGGCTTCAACGGCGGCAGCTATCTCAACTCTCACGAGGACTTCAGCTCGATGCTGATGGCGAGCGGCTTCGCGCTCGCGACGGGCGCCTACGTGGTGTTGCTGTTCGTCGCCGCTCCGCCGGCCGCCGAGGCGAAGGGAGAACGGCTGGTTCATGGGTCCGGCCGCGGTCAATGAGCCAACCCCGCCCGACACCTCCCGGGCGCTGAGCCGGCACCGGCTGGGCGAGCAGACCGGACGGGCGTACGGTCATGGGATGGGCATTCCGTCCGAGAACGTCCTGGTCGATGCCCTGGTGAAGCTGGCCTACGGGGGCGAGCACTGGGTTCAGGTGCTGGCCCTGGAGAACGAGCTGGTACGGGTGCGGGGCCTGTCCGAGACCGGCATGCCCCGGACCTTCTGGGCCAGCCCCGCCGCGGTCATCGAGATCCGCCTCGATCCCCCCGACGGCTTCGAGGGGTGGCGGTAACGCGTGGTGCGGGCAACGCGCCGGGCGGAGGACGTGGCTCATGGTGAGATCGCGGCGGCCACCCGGCCGGGCCCGGTCCACCTCACCGTCTCGGACCTCGAGCGCTCGGTCCGCTACTACGAGGAACAGGTCGGACTGGTGCTTTGCGACCGGGCCGCCGGCCGGGCCGTGCTGGGCACCGGTGGCGGCGACCTGCTCCATCTGGTCGAGATCCCTGGCGCGCCGCCGGCGGACGGCCACTCTGGCCTGTACCACTTCGCACTGCTGCTGCCCGAGCGGGCCGACCTGGCCCGCTGGCTCGCCCATGCCGCCCGCGACGGGGTGCGGCTGACCGGGCTCTCCGATCACTTCGTCAGCGAGGCGATCTACCTCAGCGACCCCGACCACCATGGGATCGAGATCTACTGGGACCGCCCGCGGGCCATCTGGGAGGGCCAGGTGGCGGAGCGGCTGACCACGCTTCCACTGGACGTCCAGAGCCTGCTCGGTGAGCTGGCGAACCCCGATCCCGTAGCCGCCGAACCGGCTCGGCTGCCGGCCGGGACCGTGATGGGCCACGTCCACCTGCGGGTCGCCGACGTGCCGGCGGCGATCCGCTTCTACCGGGACGTCCTCGGGTTCGCACTGATGGCGGCCCTCGGCGACAGCGCCGCCTTCCTCGGCGCGGGCGGCTACCACCATCACCTGGGCGCCAACAGCTGGGAGAGCCGGGGCGCCCTCCAGGCATCGTTCGGCAGCGCGGCGCTGGCCGAGGCCACGATCGTGCTGCCGGATGCCCGGGCCCGAGACCTGGTCGTGGAGCGGATCGCCGCGAGCGGCCGGCCGGCGGAGGCAGCGGCGGACGGGATCCGGGTCCAGGACCCGGCGGGAAACCGGCTCGTCCTCACGATCGGATAGGAGCCGCCGCGCCAGGCACCGTCAGGTGTCACGCGCGCGTAGAGTCGGGGCCGAGCCCGGTAGTGTGGCCTGACCAAGAGGAGGACCGGCGATGCCCCAAGCAGCCTGGAGCGCCAAGCGCGAGCGTCAGTATTCCCACATCAAGGAAGGCCTGGTGGATCGGGGGAGCGCCCAGGACCAGGCGGAGGAGATCGCCGCCCGGACCGTGAACAAGGAGCGTGCCCGGCACGGCGAATCCCAGACCGCCAGCCCGAGTTCGATGGCCGACATCTCGTCCGGGAGGCGAGGCGGCCTGCGCTCCCATCGCGGGCCGGGCGGGCCGACGCTGGCGCAGCTGCGCAACGAGGCCCGGCAGCGGGGCATCAGGGGACGGTCGAAGATGGACCGGGCCGAGTTGGAGCGGGCGCTCCGCTCCTGACCGGACGCTGCTCCCCAGCAGCCACCGGCGCGGGTCCTCCCCGCACGCTGAACGGCGGGACCGGTTGACCTGCCGGCGGCGGGCGGGCATCCTTCGCTAGGTGGCCCTGGGACGGATAACGGTCCGGGAACGCATCGATCCGGCGATCACCGCCTCCCTGTTCTCCAACTACCGGAACTCGGCTGACGCTGTTCTGGAGCTGGTCGACAACGCGGTCGACTCCCGGCTCGCCGGCGCGCCCCTGGCCGTGGAGATCACGGTCCGCCCCACCTCGCTGATCGTCTTCACCTCCGGCGGCGAGGGGATGGGCCTCCAGGACCTCGAGCGCAACTACCTGCGCTGGGGGGGATCACCCAAGCGCGGACGCCAGCTGCTGGGCCAGTACGGGCAGGGCGGCAAGGCCGCCATCGGCCACCTCGGGCAGCGGTTCAGCGTCGAGGCCAGCCGCCCCGGTGAGCCCCTGGCCTGGCGCTTCACCGACGACGACTACCGCGACCGCAGCCGCCTCAAGACCTACGAGGTGGTGGAGGTGGCCAAGCGGACTCCGGTGGGAACCGGAAGCGTGCGCATCCGCGTCGACGGCGTGGACAAGCGCATCGACCTGCGCCGCCTGGGTCAGCGCCTGGCCGAGAGCTACCGGCCGCTGCTCGAACCCGGCCTGCTGGTCATCAGGCTCAACGGAGCCATCGTTCAGCCGGTGCCGCTCGCCGTCGTCGACCGCCACCCGGTCTCAGTCAATGCGTCCGGCCGCCGGCTGCAGGGATGGTTCGGCCTGGCCGACCCCGACCGGGCCACGCCGGGCTGGGCGCCGGGCCTGCGCTGCTACCGGCTGGGCCGGCTGATCGCCGACGGCGAGTTCTTCGGGCATCCGGGCCCGGCCCACGTGCCGGCGATGGCGCGCCTGATGGGCGAGATCGACATCCCCCAGGTCCCGCTGACCATGAACAAGGGCGACTTCGACCGGGACAGCCGGCAGTGGGTCGAGGTCGAAGAACGCATGCACCGGACGCTGGAGGCGGTCGCCCGCCGCCTTCGCAAGGAGGGGGACGCCCCGCCGCCCGCGAGCGCGGTCAGGGTCGCCGAGCAGGTGCGCCGGCTGCTCGGCCAGGCGCTCCGGATGGCCGAGCGGCAGGACATCTTCTCCGGCTTCGCGGCGGTGAGCGCGGAGACCAAACCGCGCCCGCCGGCCCCCGACGAGCTGCCGCTGGAGGAGGCGTCCGGGCCGGCACCGGAACCGCGCCGGCCGGCCGTGGCGGCGGGTGGCGCCCGCCCGGCCGGAGGCGCCCGGCGCGGATTCGGAGCCATCGTGATCCGGGCCCTGGCCCCCAGCATCCGGAGCACGACAGTCCTCGAGGAGGGGGCCCGGATCGTCGTCATCAACTCCCGCTATCCGCTGTACGAGGAGCGGCGCGGCGACATGTGGTACCAACTGGAGACCGCCGCCCGCGAGGTCTGCCGGGCGGCGGACGGCGCCAGCGTGACCGAGTACGAACAGCGGGTCAACGAAATCGTGCTCACCGCATCGGCGCTGCGGGGCCGTCGGCGCCGGACAGCGCGCTCCCGAGCCTCCCAGTTCGCGCTTTTGAAGGACCTCTGACCGCGACCACAGGTACCCCGGGTTGACTCGTCGTTGCTCGCACAATACATAGAGGGGCAGGCAGGGCTCCACGTCTTCTGGGTCAGCAGCGGGTAGAGGGTTCCGGTGGAAACGGCACAGAGCGCCACGCAGTCGGGCTTCATAGCCAATCCGGACGTCAGCCTCACCTTCACCCTCTCGATCTTCTTCCTCGACGTCGGGTCGATGCCCGCCCTCGCGGCCGACTACTTCGGGCCCCGCTAGGCGGGCTCGGTGTACGGCGTGATGCTGACCGCCTGGGGGGTCGGCGGCATCCCGCGCCCGATCCTGATCGCGCAGGTGCGCGACCGGACCGGGGGCTACACGTCGGCCACGTAACATCATCGCTGTGGTGATGCTGGTCGCGGCCGTGCTCCCGCTGCTGATCCGGCCGCCGCGGGCGAAGGCGCCGGCGGAGCAACCCGCAGTGGCCCCGGCTGCGGGCTGAGGCAGGGTCCTTGACCGCCCCGAGCGGACCGGGCCGAGCCGGCAGGTGGCCCGCGCTGCGCCAGCTCCAGGGCGACCACCTGGGACTGGGGGAGGCGGCCCGCTCGCAGCGCTCGCAGCATCTGGCCGCCCGGACAGCCGGCGCCGACCGGGTGGTCAAGTCGATCTGCCCCTACTGCGCCGTCGGCTGCGGCCAGCAGGTGTTCGTTAAGGACCAGCGCATCATCCAGATCGAGGGCGACCCAGACAGCCCGGTTTCGCGGGGCCGTCTCTGCCCCAAGGGATCGGCCACCAAGTCCCTGGTGACCGGCCCCCAGCGCGAGCTCCGGGTCAAGTACCGGCCGCCCCACGGGACCCGCTGGGAGGAGCTCTCCCTGGAGCGGGCGATGGACATGATCGCCGACCGCGTGATCGCGACCCGGGCCGCGACCTGGGAGGACCGGGACTCGGAGGGCCGGCTGCTCAACCGGACGCTGGGCATCGCCAGCCTGGGCGGGGCGACGCTGGACAACGAGGAGAACTACCTGATCAAGAAGCTCTTCACCGGCCTCGGCGTGGTCCAGGTCGAGAACCAGGCCCGGATTTGACATAGCGCGACCGTCCCCGGTCTGGGGACCAGCTTCGGAAGGGGCGGCGCCACCACCTTCCAGCAGGACCTCCAGAACTCGGACTGCATCCTGATCATGGGATCGAATATGGCGGAGTGCCACCCGGTCGGGTTCCAGTGGGTGGTGGAGGCCAGGGCCAGGGGCGCCACCGTGCTCCACGTCGACCCCCGCTTCACCCGCACCAGTGCCCTCGCCAGCCGCCACATCCCCATCCGCGCCGGCTCCGACATCGTCTTCTTGGGCGCCATCATCCGCCACCTGCTGGAGAACGAGCTGAACTTCAAGGAGTACGTGCTCGCCTACACCAACGCGTCGGCCATCCTGGAGCCGGGGTTCCGGGACGCCGAGGATCTGGACGGGCTGTTCTCCGGGTTCGATCCCCAGGGCCGCACCTACGACAGCCTGAGCTGGCAGTACGAGGGGGTGCCGGTGGAGGCGGCGGCCGGGGGCAGCCAGAGCGGGAACGGGCCCCTCAACACGATCCGGGACGGGCACCCCGTTGAGATCCAGCGCGACCCGACCCTGCAGGACCCCCGCTGCGTCCTCCAGGTCCTGAAGCGCCACTTCAGCCGCTACACGCCGGAGGTGGTGGAGCAGGCCTGCGGGATCAGCCCCGACGACTTCGCCACCGTCGCCGACGCCCTGGCCCGGAACTCCGGCCGCGAGCGCACCGGCGCCATCGTCTACTCGGTGGGCTGGACCCAGCACACGGTGGGCGTCCAGTTCGTGCGCAGTGCGGCCATCATCCAGCTGCTGCTGGGCAACGTGGGCCGGCCCGGCGGCGGCATCATGGCCCTGCGCGGGCACGCCTCGATCCAGGGTTCGACCGACATCCCCACCCTCTCCGACCTGCTCCCCGGCTACATCCCCATGCCCCACGCGATCAGGGACCCCCACCTGGCCGGGTTCATCGAGAAGACGGCCGCGAAGACCGGCTTCTGGGGCCACATGGACGCCTACATGACCAGCCTGCTCAAGGCCTACTACGGCGATCGGGCCACTGCCGGCAACGACTTCTGCTTCGGCCACCTGCCCCGCGTCAGTGGCGACCACTCCACCTACCAGACGACGGTGCGCATGCTGGACGGAGGCGTCCAGGGCTTCATGCTGCTGGGGGAGAACCCGGCGGTCGGGTCGGCCAACTCGAAGCTGCACCGGGAGGCCATGAGCAAGCTGGAATGGCTCGTGGTCAGGGACCTGGTCGAGATCGAGAGCGCGGCGTTCTGGCACGACGGGCCCGAGATCCGCTCGGGGGAGATGCGGACCGAGGACATCGGGACCGAGGTCTTCTTCCTGCCGGCGGCCGCCCACACCGAGAAGGAGGGGGCCTTCACCAACACCCAGCGCATGCTCCAGTGGCACCACAAGGCGACCGAGCCGGAGGGGGACTGTCGGTCCGAGCTGTGGTTCTTCCACCACCTGGGCCGGATCATCAGGGAGAAGCTGAAGGACTCCCAGGAGCCCCGTGACCGGCCGATCCAGGACCTGGAGTGGAGCTACCCCGAGCGCGGGCCGCTAACCGAGCCCTCGGCCGTGGACGTCCTCCGCGAGATCAACGGCTGGGGGCCCGACCGGCAGCCGCTGAACGGCTTCACCGAGCTGAAGGCCGACGGCTCCACCACCTGCGGGTGCTGGATCTACTCCGGCTGCTTTGCCCGGGGGGTGAACCAAACCGCCCGCCGCCGGCCGGGCCGGGAGCAGAGCTGGGTGGCCCCGGAATGGGGCTGGGCGTGGCCGATGAACCGGCGGATCCTCTATAACCGGGCTTCTGCCGACCCCGCGGGCAGGCCCTGGTCGGAGCGCAAGCGCTACGTCTGGTGGGACGAGGGCAAGGGCGAGTGGCAGGGTCACGACGTCCCCGACTTCCCCAAGACCAAGCGGCCCGACTACATGCCCGAGACCGGCGCCCTGGCCGAGCACGCCCTACGCGGCGACGAGCCCTTCATCATGCAGGCCGACGGCCGGGGCTGGCTGTTCGCCCCCAGCGGTCTCGCCGACGGACCCCTGCCCACCCACTATGAGCCTCACGAGTCGCCGTTCGAGAACGTGCTCTACGAGCAGCAGTCCAACCCCGTCCGCCAGGTCTTCAACCGCCAGGGCAACGAGTACAACCAGGGCAGCCGCCATCCGTACGTCATGACCACCTACCGGCTCACCGAGCACCACACCGCGGGCGGCATGTCCCGAACCCTGCCCCTGCTCGCCGAACTGCAGCCGGAGATGTTCTGCGAGGTGAGCCCGGCGCTCGCCCGCGAGCGGGGGCTGACCCACGGCGACTACGCGACTATCATCACGGCCCGCGCCAAGATCGAGGCCCGGGTGCTGGTCACCGAGCGGATCCCCCCGCTCCGGGTCCAGGGCCAGGTCATCCACCAGGTCGGCCTGCCCTACCACTGGGGCAGCCGCGGCCTCAGCACCGGGGACTCGGCCAACGATCTCTTCTCCCTGGTGCTCGACCCCAACGTGCACATCCAGGAGACGAAGGCGGCGACCTGCGACATCCAGCCGGGCCGGCTCCGGCGGAGGCGACGCTGATGGCCACCCAGCCCCGGATGGGGTTCTTCACCGACTCCTCGATCTGCATCGGCTGCAAGGCCTGCGAGGTCGCCTGCAAGGAGTGGAACGGGCTCGAGGCGGACGGCCTCGACTTCCTCGGCATGTCCTACGACAACACCGGCCGGCTGGGGGCCGACTCCTGGCGCCACGTCGCGTTCATCGAGCAGCGCAGCGCTGCCGGCGACGTCCGCTGGCTGATGAACTCGGATGTCTGCAAGCACTGCACCGAGGCCGCCTGCCTGGACGTCTGCCCGACGGGGGCGCTCTTTCGCACCGAGTTCGGGACCGTGGTCGTCCAGGACGACGTCTGCAACGGCTGCGGTTACTGCGTGCCGGCCTGTCCGTTCGGCGTGATCGAGCGCCGGGAGCGCGACGGCCGGGCCTTCAAGTGCACGATGTGCTACGACCGCCAGCGGTCGGGGCTGGCGCCGGCCTGCTCCACCGCCTGCCCCACCCAGTCGATCCAGTTCGGCCCCCTCGACGAGCTCCGGGTCCGCGCCCAGGGCCGCCTCGCCGAGGTCCAGGCGGAGGGCGCCCAAGGGGCCCGGCTCTACCTCGCCGACGACGACAACGGCGTGGGCGGGGCGGGGGCCTTCTTCCTGCTGCTGGACCGCCCGGAGACGTACGGGCTGCCCTCGGCCCCCCGGGCGACCACCCGCGATCTGGCCGGCATGTGGCGGACGGCGGCGCTCGCGGCCGGGCTGATCGTGGCCGGCGTGGCGGCCGCGTTCGCTGGCGACCGCCGTTGAGCGGAGGCGGTCCGGGCGGGGACGGCCCCCAGAGCCCATCTCCCGAGGGCTACTACGGGCAGCCGATGCTCAAGCCGCCGGTGTGGAAGCCGGAGATCGCCTGGTATTTCTTCAGCGGCGGCCTGTCCGGGGCCTCGGCCGTGCTCGCGCTGGGCGCCCGGGTCGCAGGCAACCGGGCGCTGGCCCGGTCCGCACTGGCGGGCTCGCTGCTGGGGGCCGCGGTCAGCCCGCCGCTGCTGATCTCCGACCTCGGCCGGCCGGCGCGCTTCCTGAACATGCTCCGCGTCGCCAAGCCGACCTCACCGATGAGCGTCGGCAGCTGGGTGCTGGCGGGATTCGGCGGCTGCGCCGCGGCGGCGGCGGCCGGCGAGTTCCTGGGCCTTCTGCGTCCCCTGGGCCGGCTGGCCGAGGTGGGCGCCGCCGCGCTCGGGCTGCCCCTCTCCACATACACCGCGGTGCTGGTGGCCAACACCGCCGTGCCGGTCTGGCACGAGTCGCGGCACGAGCTGCCGATCGTGTTCGGGGCGGGGGCGGCCGCCAGCGCGGGAGCCCTGGCCACCCTCCTTACGGCGGCCCCCGATTCCGGCCCGGCGCGCCGGTTGGCGGTTCTGGCGGTGCTTGTCGAAGTGGCGGCGGTGGCCGTGATGGAGCATCGCCTGGGTCCGCTCGGGGAACCCTACCGTGAGGGCAGGGCGGCCACTCACAAGCAGGTGGGCGCAGTCCTGCTGCTCGGCGGGGCCGCCCTTCTGGCCCTTGGCCGGCGGCGCCGGCTGGCCCTTTCCCTGGGAGCGACCATGGTCCTCGGGGGCGCCCTCTCCGAACGGTTCGCAATATTCCGGGCGGGCAACCCCGGTTAGCGTTAGCGTTGGTCCGCCTCCCCGCCCTGCGCTGCCGCACTCGAGCGCAAGTTGCTCCCAGGCTCTAGGCTGATGGATCGCGGTCCCCGGCCATTCCCATTCTGGAGGTGCCCAAATGGCTAACCCGGTCACGCATTTCGAGGTCATCGGCGCGGACGGCAAAAAGCTGCAGGACTTCTACGGTGGGGTCTTCGGCTGGAAGATCAGAGCCGACAACCCGATGCAGTACGGCATGATCAGCGGCGAGGGCGACCACGGCATCGGCGGCGGGATCGGCGGCGGCGCTGAGGGCGACGGCCGGTGGGTGACCTTCTACGTCGAGGTCGCCAACCTCGAGCAGACGCTGCAGTCGATCGAGGGCGCCGGCGGCCACACGCTGATGCCGCCGGCCGACGTACCCGGAGGCCCGCGCATGGCCCAGTTCAGCGACCCCGAGGGCAACCGCATCGGGCTGGTGCAGGCCGGCAGCATGCAGGGCGGCCAGGGCTGAGCCGGGCCGTCAACCGACCCGGCTGACCGGGCCGGCCGCGAGCGCCAGTTCGGACAGCAGCGCCGCGGTGCCACCCGCCCTCTGCGACCAGAAGCCCGCGAGGGCGGGCCGGAGGCGGCCCAGCGGGCGTGGCGTTCGCGCCACGCCTCCGCCTCGGCGGCCAGCCAGCCGAGCGTGGGCCCCGGGTCCTGGCCGAGGAGGGCGGCCAGGCTGTAGCGGCGCTCCCCCGCCCGCAGCCCGAGGCCCAGCTCCCGGGCCGCCCGCTGAAGGTCGGCACGGACCAGGATCAGCCCGCTCCGGACCGGGGCCAGCAGGCCCTGCAGAAAGGCCTCGGCGCCCTCGCTGCGGGGGTCCGGGAGGGGCGGGGCCACGGCCAGGTGGCGCGGCAGCGTGGCGGCCGGGCCGGCCGCGAGCGCCTCGGCGGCCAGCACCTCCAGGGCGATCTGTGCCCACCGGCGGTGGCCGGGACCGGCGACCTCGCCGACCTTGACCAGGTAGGGCGGCAGCCAGGGCAGGAGGTGCTCGTGGAGCAGCGCCGTCCGGGCCTGGCGTCGGAGCAGCCGCCGGGCCGGATCGGCCTCGGCTGCCTCGGCCTCGAGGATCGAGGCATGGAGGCCGAGCAGGGCAGCCAGGTGGTCGGGCTCGGGCGGCGGCTCCAGGTGGAGCGCCCGCCAGAAGCCGGCGACCCGGTCGCGGGCCTCGCCGCCGAGCATGCCCTCCGCGCCCATGTAGACCGAGGCGTAGGGGTAGAGCTGGAAGAGGAAGAGGTCGTCGTGATCTGCAGCGTCCAGCGGGCTGTCGATGCCCAGCGCCCGCGCCGCCCAGGCCGTCTCCGGGCAGGGGGGCTCGGCCAGCACGGCCAGTGCCCGGAGCAGGTCGATCACCGCGGCGGCTCCGGCTCCAGGCGGTAGGCGTCGGGCCGGGGCCGCAGGGGGCGGAGCAGCCAGTGCGGCCGCCGGCTGCCGTCGGGCGAGAAGCCGGCGGCGGAGCGGGCCAGCTGCCGCCAGCGCTGGTGGACCGCCTCCGCGCGCTCGAGGTCGACCGCGATGTCCCCGTAGGCATCGGAGGCCTCGGCGCGACGGACCCGCACCGCCTGGTGCCAGCAGTGCATCCCCGAGACCGGGTCCGGGTGTACCGGGAAGGTCAGGTTCTGGTGGACGCCGGTGTCGGTCCACCAGATCCGCCGGGTGTCAGGGTCGCTCGACGGGTGGGGCTGGACGCCGGCCTTGCGGCCCAGGGCCCAGCGGGCGCCCTCGTGGCGGAGGGCCACCGTCGCCATCATCTGGCGCTGGGCGCCCCCCTGCTCCGCCTCGGGCCGCCAGCGCCCCATGTGGTGGCTGCAGGCGACCACCCCGGGCCGGATTCCCTCGGTCACCCAGGCTTTGACCACGAAGTGACCGCTCTCGGTCTCCACCCGCACCAGCTCGCCGGTCCTCAGATCGCCCAGCCCGACCGCGTCGGAGGGGTGGATCCAGAGCGGGTTGGTGTGGGCGATCTCGTCCAGCCATTTGGAGTTGGCGCTCCGGGTGTGGATCTGGACCGGCACCCGGAAGGTCGGGATCAGGACCACCTGACCCGGGGCGAGAGCGGCCGGGTGGACGTGGCTGTGGATGTAGGCGGGCACCGCGTACTCGGGCCAGCCCCACTCGGCCAGGGTCCGGGAATAGAACTCGAGCCGGCCGCTCGGGGTCGGCCACCCGCGCAGGATCCGGCCGTCGATTCGCACCCCCACCGCTCGCCGGCCGTCGGCGTCGGGGTCCGGGGACGGGAGCGGAACCACGTTGGCGCTCGCCGGCGGCGCCGAGCGGGTGTAGGCGCGGCCGCCGGCATCGACGTGCACGTCCTCCAACTCCGCGTCGGGGACCGCCTCCTCGTGGACCTGGCCGACCCGGCGAGCGATCTCGTAGGCGCCGTAGCGGCGCATGTACTGGAGCGCCGTCATCCCCTCGGCGGCCGCCCTCTCGGGCAGCCCGGGCACCGAGTTCTCGAAGATCCAGCCGTAGTACTCGTCCACCGAGAGGCGGCTGCCCGGGTCCTGGCGGGATTCGAAGTGGCGACGGATGCCGAGCGTGCCGTCCGGGTCGATGCGCCAGGAGAGCTCGATCCAGAACTCGTTCTCCTCCCACACCTCGCCCGGGTTGACCTCGCGGGTGTCGCCCACAACCTGGCCCAGGCGCTCGCGGGCCGCCCGCAGCACGGGCTGGCGGAAGCCCAGCCACTGGGCGTCGTGGGTCTCGTAGGAGTGGATGTCGTGGCGCTCGGAGGCGTGGCCCATCGGCAGCACATAGTCGGCGAGATAGGCGGTCTCATTCCAGGTCGGGGTCAGGGCCACGTGCAGCCCGACCAGGGCGGGGTCGCTGAGGACGTCGACCCAGGCGAACCCGTTGGGGTTGGTCCAGACCGGGTTGTAGACCCGGGTGAAGTAGACCTCGAGCCGGCCCCGGCCCTCGCGAAGCAGATTGGGGAGCAGGAACGACATCTCGTTCACCGCCAGCGGGTACTCCTCGGGCCAGGTCAGCCGGTTCCAGCTGGGCGGATGGGGCGGCACGTGGATCGGGCGGGGGACCCACTTGTTCCAGGCGTTGGGGAAGGTGCCCCCCTCGGTGGCCACCGCCCCCAGCAGGGCGTTGAGCAGGAAGAGGCAGCGCGAGACCTGCCAGCCGCCCAGGTTGCCGGCGGCCGCCGACCGCCAGTTGTGGGTGGCGAGGCGGGTCCCCGCCCCGGCGACGATGTCCGCCACCTCGCGCAGGGTGGCGGCGTCGATGCCCGTCTCGGCGGCCGCGAACTCGAATGTGTAGGCGCTGTAGAGCTCGGCCAGGGCGCGCTCGAAATTCTCGAACGTGGGCTCCTCGCCCGCGCGCTCGCGGGTCATGAACTCCGGCCAGTTCCACCAGCGGCGCACGAACTCGCGGTTGTGGAGGCGGTTGCGCACCAGGTGGCCGGCGAAGGCCAGCAGCATGGCCGCCTCGCTGCCCGGGTGAGGGGCCAGCCAGTGGTCGGCGTGAGTGGCCGTGTTGGAGAGCCGGACGTCGACCACGATCAGCTTGGCTCCCCGCTGCCGGGCCTCCATGATCCGCTGGGCGTGGGGGTTGAAGTAGTGCCCGGCCTCGAGGTGGGCGCTGATCAGGAAGATCACGTCGGCGTGGGCATGGTCGGGGCTGGGGCGGTCCATGCCCATCCACCACTGGTAGCCGGAGCGGCCGCCGGAGCTGCAGATGTTGGTGTGGGAGTTGTGGCCGTCCACCCCCCACGCCGCCAGCACGCGCTCGGTGAACCCGTCCTCGCCCGGCCGGCCGACGTGGTACATGACCTCGTTGGGCCGTCCCCCGGAGATCGCGGCCCGGATCCGGGCGGCGATATCGTCGAGGGCCTCGTCCCAGCTCACCCGCTGCCAACGGCCCTGGCCGCGCTCGCCCGCGCGCCGGAGCGGGTGCAGGATGCGGTCGGGATCGGTGACCTGGTTCAGGGTGGCCGGCCCCTTGGCGCAGTTCCGGCCCCGGGACCCCGGGTGTTCGGGGTTGCCTTCGAACTTGCTGACCTGGAGGCTGTCGCGGTCGACGTAGGCGAGCAGCCCGCACGCCGATTCGCAGTTGAAGCAGGTGGTCGGCACCAGCATGAAGCGCCGCTCGACGCGCTCGGGCCAGGCCCGGGAGTCGAGCTCGACCCAGTCGTCCCAGCGCTCGCGCGGCGGGAAGGCGGCCAGGTGGATGCGGCTGGCGCCCGGGTAGAACGTCTCGCCCCGGGCCAGGACGGCCGCCCGCTCGGCCGCCACCCGCTGGTTGAGCTCGCACAGCCGATCGCTCAAGCCAGCGGCACCGCCTGCCCAGCCTGCACGTGGGCATGCTCGTGGGCCAGCAGCCCGGCCAGCGCGAAGGGCGCGGCGAGCGGCCCGACGGCGGGGGCCAGGAGCGCGACGGCGACCGCCGCCGCTCCCCCCCAGAACGGTGCCGCGAACCGGCCGGCGTACATCTCGCGCGCGGCCAGCCGGGCGTGCGCCGTGGGGTGGTCGAGCGTGATCTCGGCGAGGGCCATGAGCAGGTGCACCGCGGCGCTGCCGGCCAGGACGGCGAGCAGCAGGGGGAGCGCGCGGGGGGCCAGGAGCAGGGCGAGGGGGCTGAGGGCGGCGGCGCCCGCCAACAGCGCCTGCACGACCAGGTGCGGGGGCAGCAGAGGGCTCTGCCAGAGATCGCGGGCCCGGGCCTGTGCGAAGAGGTAGGCCGTGTAGCCGGCGGTGGCGACGGCCAGGGCGCCCCCGCCCGCCCCGAGCCAGAGCGCGGCCCGCCCCGCCCCGGCCAGGCCGAGGCCGAAATGGGCGGCCAGCACCAGCCCGTAGGCCGCGATGATGAAGGCGCCGCGGACCAGCCAGCTCCGCCAGCGCGGGCGGGTGAAGATCAACCCGAAGCGCAGGGGGTGCTCGAGATCGAGGACCAGGATCAGGCCGGTGAGGCCCAGGAATCCACCGGCGACGATGGGCGTGGCCAGGGTCCACAGGGCGTCCGTGGCGGCCACGGCGCCGCCCAGGACCAGCAGCAGGGCCACCAGGTAGGTGCCGGCGGCGATCCCCTTGGTCCAGGTGTAGAGGGAGACGCGCCAGTCCCAGGGCGCACGGTGGGGGACGTCGTAGCTGAGCAGGGCGGCCGCGGACGAGTTGCCGCCGCCCGGGTGGCCGGAGGTGACCTGGTGGGGCAGCCGGCCCTGCTCACTCCACATGAAGAGGCCGCCTCCGGCCGGCGGGCGGCGAGCGGGTCGAGCGTCATCTGAGTGGCGCCCTTGTAGTAGACCTGCGGGCGGGTGCCCTTCTCCGGCCGGCGGACCTGGACCGGCTGCCGGCTGACCTGCTGGGCGATCGCCGAGGCGGGGTCGTTGAGGTCCCCGACCAGGATCGCCTGGGTCGGGCAGACGACGACGCAGGCCGGCTCCAACCCCACCTCGAGGCGGTGCGCGCAGAGGTTGCACTTCTCGGCCGAGTGGTCCTCGGGGTTGATGAAGATGGCGTCGTAGGGGCAGGCGGCGATGCACGCCTTGCAGCCGATGCAGATCCGCTTGTCGAAGTCGACGATCCCGTCCTCGCGCCGGTACATGGCGCCGGTCGGGCACGCTGCGACGCAGGGGGCGTCCTCGCACTGGTTGCAGCGCGTCACCTGGAAGGCCCGGCGCGCCTGCGGAAAGACGCCCACGTCCACCGACTTGACGTACGTCCGGGTCACGCCCAGCGGCACCGCGTTCTCCGACTTGCAGGCCGTGGTGCAGGCGTGGCAGCCGATGCAGCGCGACTGGTCGAGCAGCTTGCCCCACTTGACGGGGAGGTCCCTCGCGGCGCCGGCCGGAGCGTCCATCAGCCCGCGCCCGCGGCGTCGGCAATCATGGCCGTCAAACTACACGGCCTGCTCAACGGCCCGCTCGCGCTCTGGGCGGTGTGGCGCTGGCGACCGCGAATCGCCCGGCTGGCGGTGATCACGCTGGTGCTGGGGGCCTGGGGGTCGGGCAGTGGCCCTACCTGGTCCCTCCCGGCCTCACCATCGCGGGCACCGCCGCGCCTCCGGGTACCCTCTCGGCGCTGCTGGTCGTGATCGCGGCCGGAATGGCGATCCTGGCCCCCTCGCTCTGGCTCCTGCTCCGTGTCTTCAAGGGCCGCCGCCCCGCCCTTGCCCGGCCCCCCGCCTGACCGGCCGTCACGGCTGCACCCGCACCAGCTTCCCCAGGAGGCCCAGCAGCGCGGTCCGCTCGGACGGGTCCAGGCCGGAGAGCATCTCGTCCTCGAGCATCCGGCCGGAGGCCGAGAGTCGCTCCCGGAGCCCGCGTCCGGCCGCCGTCAGCGACATCGCGTTCCGGCGCCGATCGGCCGGGTCGGGGCGCCGGGCGACCAGGCCCTGGCGCTCCAGGCTGTCGAGGATAGGGACCAGGTTGCGGGGATCGACGCTGATCAGCGCGGCCAGCTGCTGCTGCGACACTGCGTCCTCCTCGCCCAGGACCATCAGGGCGGCGTAGTGCGATGGGCGCAGGTCCCATCTCGCCAGCCACTCGACCCACCGGCGCCGCGACTCGGCCCCGGCCAGCGCCAGCAGGTACCCGGTGCTCTCAGAGAGCGCCCTCGGAACCTCCGCCCCGCG
>JBBSHA010000011.1:0-18096 GCA_038253595.1 Candidatus Dormibacterales bacterium | reverse complement strand
GCTGGAGGGCGTCCGCCAGCTGGTTGAGGCAGCGCCACACCTTGGCCGGCGCCATCGGCACGCCCGTCAGCCGGGCCCGCAGCGTGCCCGCGCCGGCCAGCGGGGTGGAGATGAAGGTCAGGCCGGCATCGGTGCCGAAGTCGTAGATGGGCAGGATGTGGCAGTGGTCGAGGCTGGCCAGGATGCGGGCCTCGTTGGCGAAGCGCTCGGTGAATCCAGGCCGGCCGGACAGCTCGGCGGACAGGACCTTGAGCGCCACCTCGCGGCCGAACGAGGTCTGGGTGGCGCGGTAGACTGTCGCCATCCCGCCCTGGCCGATGGGCTCGTGGAGCAGGTACTGCCCGAGCCGGCTGCCACTCAGTGTTGCGTCCACGGCGCGGATAATAGGACCCATCTGGGGTTTTTCAGTCGCCCTTAGCCCAATTTCAAGCACTTCTATGCATTTGGCGGGGCTTAGTGCTTGGGTTTTCCGCGGCATCAGCCCCGGTGTGGACCGCAATCACCGCCGAGGGGGCATCAGTGGCGGAAGTGGCGCTCTCCGGTGAACACCATGGCGATCCCCGCCTCGTCGGCCGCCGCCACCGACTCCGCGTCCCGCACCGAGCCTCCCGGCTGCACGATCGCGGTGACCCCGGCCCGGGCGCCGGCGACGATACCGTCGGGGAAGGGGAAGAACGCGTCGGACGCGAGCACGCAGCCGCGGGCGCGGGCCCCGGCCCGGACCACGGCCAGCTGCACCGACTCGACCCGGCTCATCTGGCCGGCGCCGACCCCCACCGCTGCGAAGTCGCGGGCGAGCACGACGGCGTTCGACTTGACGTGCTTCACCGCCAGCCAGGCGAACTCCAGCTGCGCCCACTCGTCCGGCGTGGGCTGGCGGGCGCCGGCGACCGCACAGAGGGCGCGATCGAAGCCGCGCCCGTCCCAGCTCTGGGCCAGGAAGCCGCCCGCGACGGAGCGGATGTCCAGGCCATGGTTGCGCAGCGGGGGGGCTTCGAGGACCCTCATCTTGGACCTGGCCGCCAGCACCGCCAGCGCCCCCTCCGCCACCTCCGGCGCCACCACCACCTCCACGAAGATGGTCGCGATCTGCTCCGCCGTGGCCCGGTCCAGCGGCCGGTTGAGAGCCACCACGCCGCCAAACGCCGAGGCCCGGTCACATTCGAAGGCGCTGCCGTAGGCCTCCGCCAGCGTCTCGGCGACCGCCAGCCCGCAGGGATTGGTGTGCTTCACGATCGCTGCCGCCGGGCGCTCGAACTCCGCCACCAGGGCCAGGGCCGCGTCCGCGTCCTGGATGTTGTTGAAGCTGAGATCCAGGCCCTGCAGCTGGCGGGCGGAGCCGAGCCCGCCGGGGTCGTCGCCGACCCGGTAGAAGGCCGCCCGCTGGTGCGGGTTCTCGCCGTAGCGCAGAGGCTGGGCCAGGACCCCGGCGACCGCCAGCTCGGCCGGGAAGCCGGCCTCCGGGTCCTGCAGCCAGGTGGAGACCTGGGCGTCATAGGCCGCGGTGTGGGCGAAGGCCTCGGCCGCCAGGCGGCGCCGGAAGTCGGGCTGGGGCTCCCCGTCGGCGAGCGCTGAGAGCACCTCGCCGTAGCGCTCTGGCCTCACCACCACCAGCACCGCGGTGTGGTTTTTGGCCGCCGCCCGGACCATGGCCGGACCGCCGACGTCGATCTGCTCGATCACCTCGCCGAACTCGGCACCGCGGACGGCCGTCTGCGCGAATGGGTAGAGGTTCACGCTCAGCAGGTCGATCGTCTTCAGGCCGTGCTGCTCCAGGGCCCGCATGTGCTCGGGATCGTCACGGCGCGCGAGCAGGCCGCCGTGGACGCCGGGGTGCAGGGTCTTGACCCGGCCGTCCATGATCTCCGGGAAGCCGGTCAGCTCGGACACCGGCTGGGCGTCGATCGCCGACTCTTCCAGAACCCGCAGGGTGCCGCCAGTGGAGTAGATCTCGTAGCCGAGCCGGACCAGGCCGCGGGCGAAGGCCGGCAGGCCGGCCTTGTTGCTGACGGAGAGCAGGGCGCGCTTTGGCAAGCTCAGTCGATCTCCCGTGAAAGCGCGGCCGACCCGCGCTGCGACCGCGGCGGGGACGGCAGCCGGGCTCCGGTGAGGCTCCGGATGGCCTCGGGCAGGAGACGGTGCTCTTGGGCCTGGATCCGGGCCCGCAGGGTGGTCGGCGTGTCGCCCCCCAGCACCGGGACCGCCGCCTGGAGCAGGATCGGGCCGGCGTCGACCTCGTCGGTGACCAGGTGGACTGTGCAGCCGGTGATCCTGACCCCGGCCGCCAAAGCCTGCTCAACGGCGTCCATGCCGCCGCCGAAGGCGGGCAGCAGGGAGGGGTGGACATTGATCATTCGGTTCCGAAAGCCCGCGGTGAAGGCTGGGCTGAGGATGCGGTCGTAGCCGGCGTTGACGACCAGGCTGACGCCCCGCTCGAGCAGCCAGTCGCGCATGGCGGAGTCGCGCGCCTCGAGACCGGCGAATCGCTTCTGCGAGAACTCGCCCAGGTCCAGCCCGCGCTCGCGGGCAAGTGAGGCGGCGCCGCAACCGGGGCGGTTGGTGGCAACCGCGGCCACGTCGAAACCCAGCTCCACCAGGTTGCGAAGGTTGGAACCCCGGCCGGAGGCGAGCACGCCCAGCCGCATTAGTCGAAGGTCACCCGCGGCCCGGCAGCCGCCTCGACGACCCGGCCGACCAGGGGTAGGTCGCCCAGCCGCTCGCCCGCCACCAGCACCATGCCCAGCCCCATGTTGAAGGTGGCCAGCATCTCGTCCTCGTCGACCCGGCCGCGATCGGCGATCACCCGGAAGACGGGCGGCACCGTCCAGGACCCGCGTTCGAGGCGGGCGCCCAGGCCCTCCGGCAGGGCCCGGGGCAGGTTGTCGAGCAGGCCGCCGCCCGTGATGTGGGCAGCGGCCTTCCAGGGCAGGGTTGCCAGCGGGTGCTGGTAGCTGTGGTGGGGCTCGAGCAGGACCTCGGCCAGGGGCCGGTCCAGCCCGGGCAGCACCGCTTCCAGCGACACCCCCTCGAAGACCCGGCGCGCCAGCGCGAAGCCGTTGGTGTGGAGGCCGCTGGAGGCCAGGCCGAGCAGCAGGTCTCCCGCGCGCACCGGCTCCCGCCGGGGACCGGCCGCGACGTGGCCGACGATGAACCCGGCGAGATCGTAGTCGCCCAGCGCGTAGAGGCCGGGCATCTCCGCGGTCTCCCCGCCGAGCAGCGCGCAGCCGCTGCCGCGGCAGGCCTCCGCCAGGCCCTCCAGCACCTGGCCGAAGACGGCCTCATCGAGCCTGCCCGCCGCGAAGTAGTCGAGGAGGAAGAGGGGACGGGCGCCCGCGGTTGCGATGTCGTTGACGCAGTGGTGGACCAGGTCGATGCCGATTCCGCGGTGGCTGCCGGCCGCGATCGCAACCTTGATCTTGGTGCCGACCCCATCCGCGGAGGCGGCCAGGTAGCCGCCTCCGCCGGGTACCTCGACGAGGCCGGCAAAGGGGCCGACCCCGGTCACCACGCCGGGCCCGTGGGTCCCCGAGATCAGCGGCCCCACCCGCTCCAGCATCCGCGCGTAGCCCGCGATGTCGACGCCCGCCGCAGCGTACGACAGGCCCTCCCCGCTCAGGGCGAGCCCGCCGGCTCGAAGGCCATCTTGTCCATCTCCAGCTGGTGGGGCACCGGGACCGGGTAGGAGCCGTCGAAGCAGGCCCGGCAGAATTCACGGCTGGTCCCGACCCCGACGGCGCGCATCAGGCCGGGGATCGAGATGTAGGCCAGCGAGTCGGCCCCGATGTGGGCGCGCACCTCCTCGACCGAGCGCCCGGCCGCGACCAACTGCTTGGTGGAGCCGATGTCGACCCCCATGAAGCAGGGGAAGCGCATGGGCGGGCTGGACACCCGGAGGTGGACCTCGCGCGCGCCGGCGCCCTTCAGAGCCTCGATGATCCGGCGCGAGGTGGTGCCGCGCACGATCGAATCGTCGACGGCGATGATCCGCTTGCCCCGGAGCGAACGCCGGAGCGGGTTCAGCTTCAGCATCACGCCCGCCTCGCGCAGCGACTGATCGGGCTGGATGAACGTGCGGTTGATGTAGCGGGACTTGATCAGGCCTTCGCGGAAGGGGATGCCCGACTGCTCGGCGTAGCCGATGGCGGCGGGGGTGCCGGAGTCGGGCAGCCCGATCACCATGTCGGCCTCGACCGGCTGCTCGCGGGCCAGCTCCTGGCCCATCCGGATCCGGACCTCCTCCAGCTCACAACCCTTGATGATCGAGTCGGGGCGCGCGAAGTAGATGAACTCGAACACGCACATCGCGTGCTTGCCCGACTTCTGGAACTGGGTGGAGGTTAGCCCGTGGTCGTCCATCACCACCATCTCGCCCGGCTGCACCTCGCGCACGAAGGTGGCGCCCACGGTGTCCAGGGCGCAGGTCTCGGACGCCACCACATGGGCCGGCTGGCCTCCCCCGCCGCGGGGGACGAAGCCGATGCAGAGGGGGCGGAAGCCGTAGGGATCGCGGAGCGCGATCACCGAGTCGGCGGTGACGATGGCCAGCGAGTAGGCGCCGACCACGCGGCCGAACGCCCGCTTCAGGACCTCCGGCCAAGAATTGCCGTGGGTGGCCTCGATCAGCCGGCACATGACCTCCGTGTCAAGCCCGGTGTCGAACTCGGCCCCGGTCGCCTCCAACTCGCGCCGGATCGCCTCGGAGTTGATGAGGTTGCCGTTGTGGGCGATCGCGCCGGCGCCGAGGACGGGGTGGTGGAAGGGGAGCGGGTGGGCGTTCTCGGCCCGGCTGGCGCCGGTTGTCGAGTAGCGGGTGTGGCCGATGGCGACGGTGCCCCGGAGCCCGGCCAGCTCCTCCGCGCTGAACACCTGGGGGACCAGACCCATGTCGCGGTGCAGCCGCACCCGGCCGGCGCCACCGACCGCGATCCCGGCCGACTCCTGGCCCCGGTGCTGGAGCGCGAACAGGCCGAAGTAGGTGAGGTTGGCCACGTCCACGCTCCGGGAGTGGATCCCGAATATCCCGCACATCTAGATGATTGATGCCGAATTCGCGTTGAGAGATTTGGTTCCCAGGTGCCCCAGATCGTGGGCGGGCGCCGAGGACCGGAGGAAGCACCTCAGAGGTGCGTGCCCGAGTACCGTAGCAGCCCGGCCGCGAGATGGACTGCATGGGGGCCAAGGATCGGCTGTGGATTGGGAATCAGTCATCTACCTGGTCAGGGCTCCGTCCCAGGCTTGACGGAGCTCGGCCAGCGGGACCCTGGCCTGGCCCTCGAACTCCACCGTCTCGCCGCCCGCCAGGCCCAGAAGCTGGAGCTCGACCCGGTGCTTGCGAGCCAGGGTCTGCAGCTCCGGCATCGCCCGGGAGCCGGCGCTGATGATGAACCGGCCCTGGCTCTCCGCGAAGAAGGCGCTGTCCACCCGCAGCTCTCCGTCCGGGCGCAGGGCCGGGCAGCGGACGCCGACCCCGCCCAGCAGGCAGCACTCGGTGAGCGCGACCAGCATGCCGCCCTCCGCGACGTCGTGGGCCGACCGCAGCAGGCGCGCCGCCACCGCCGCCAGCATGAACTCGCCCACCGCCCGCTCCCGATTCATGTCGACCGCCGGAGGCCGGCCGCTGACCTGGCCGTGGAGCACCTTCAGGTACTCCGAGCCACCCAGCTCGTTGCGGGTCTCGCCCACCAGCAGCACGAAGTCGCCCTCCTCCCGGAGCGCCGGCTGGAGGCGGTCGCCGCAGTCCTCCAGCAGCCCCACCATCCCGATCACGGGGGTGGGGTGGATGGCCCCCGACTCATCGCTCTCGTTGTACAGGCTGACGTTGCCGCTGACCACCGGCAGCTCCAGCGCCCGGCAGGCGGCGGCGATCCCGGCCACGGCCTGCTCGAGCTGCCAGAAGACCTCGGGCCGGTCGGGGTTGCCGAAGTTGAGGCAGTCGGACACCGCCAGCGGCCGGGCGCCGGTCGCGATCACGTTGCGGGCGGCCTCGGCGACCGCGATCTGGGCGCCGGTGAACGGGTCCAGCTCGCAGTAGCGGCCGTTGCCGTCGATCGTCAGCGCCAGCGCCCGCTGCGTCCCCCTCACCCGCAGCACCGCGGCATCGCCGCCGGGCAGGACCAGGGTGGCGTCGCCCACCATGTGGTCGTAGCGGCGGAACACCGGACGCCGGCTGCCCAGGTTGGGGCTGCCCAGTAGCCGCATCAGCACCAGGCCCAGGTCCTCCGGCTCGCTCAGCAGCCGGTCCAGGTTCAGGATCGAGGCCTGCTCCGCCGGCGGATGCGACTGCGGCCGCCGGCTCGGAGCGCCTTCGGTGAGCAGCTGGACGGGCAGCCGGGCCACAGGGGAGCTCCCGTCCACCACAGTGAGCAGGCCGTCGCCGGTGACCTCGCCGATGACGGCCGCCTCCAGATCCCAGGTCGCGAAGAGCCGTTGGGCCTCCGCCTCCCGGCCGCCCTCGACCACGATCAGCATCCGCTCCTGCGACTCCGAGAGCATCACCTCGTAGGGGCTCATGGCCGCCTCCCGGCGGGGGACCAGGGCCACGTCGATGCGGGCCCCGGCGCCCGCCCGGCCGGCGCACTCGGCGACCGCGCCGGTCAGCCCGGCCGCGCCCAGGTCCTGGAGGCCGACCACCCCCGGGCAGTCGTGGAGGTCCATGCACGCCTCGAGCAGGCACTTCTCGAGGAAGGGATTGCCCACCTGCACCGCCGGCCGCCGCTGGTCGGAGGAGGCGTCGAGGTCGAGCGAGGCGAACGCGGCGCCGTGGATGCCGTCGCGACCGGTCTGCGAGCCGACCAGCAGGAGGCGGTTGCCGGCCGCGCCGGCCCGGGCCCGGAGCAGCCGCTCGTGGCGGACCAGGCCCACGGCCATCGCGTTCACCAGCGGGTTGCCCGCGTAGCAGTCCTCGAAGTAGATCTCCCCGCCGACCGTGGGGATGCCCATGCAGTTGCCGTAGCCGCCGATGCCGGCGACGACCCCCTCCAGGTGGCGGCGGCTGGCCGGCAGCGGCCCGAACCGGAGCGAGTCGAGCAGCGCCACCGGCCGGGCGCCCATCGCGATCACGTCGCGGAGGATGCCGCCGACCCCGGTGGCGGCGCCCTGGAACGGCTCGATGGCGCTGGGGTGGTTGTGCGACTCGACCTTGAACACCACCGCCCAGCCCTCGCCGATGTCGACCGCACCGGCGTTCTCGCCAGGGCCCTGGAGCACACCCGGGCCGCTGCTCGGCAGGCGCCGGAGCAGCGGCTTGGAGGTCTTGTAGGAGCAGTGCTCCGACCAGAGCACGCCGAGCATGCCCAGCTCGACCGAGCCCGGCTCCCGGCCCAGCCGGCCGACGATTGTGCGGTACTCCTCGCGGGAGAGGGCGACCTCCTTCAGTCGGCGGGCGGAGGCGGCGGTGGTCACCGGGCCACGGCCGCCGCCGCCTCCATCACGCTGCGAAACAGGAAGAGGCCGTCCACGCCGCCCAGCACCGCCTCGGCGCAGCGCTCCGGGTGCGGCATCATGCCCAGCACGTTGCCGCGCCGGTTGACGATTCCGGCGATGTTGTGGACCGAGCCGTTCGGGTTGGCCGCGGGCACGACCAGGCCGGAGGGGTCGCAGTAGCGGAGCACCACCTGGCCCTGCTGCTCGAGGCGGGAGAGGGTGGCGGGGTCGGCGAAGTAGTTGCCCTCGCCGTGGGAGATGGGGACCCGGATCACCTGGCGGTCCTCCATCAGGCCGGTGAATGGGAGGTCGGCGCGCTCACAGGCGAGGTGGGTCCACTCGCAGCGGAACTCCAGGCCGGCGTTGCGGATCAGGGCTCCCGGCAGCAGGCCCGCCTCGCAGAGGATCTGGAAGCCGTTGCAGATGCCCCAGACCAGGCCGCCCCGTTCGGCGAACTCGCGCACGCTCTCCATGACCGGGGAGAAGCGGGCGATGGCGCCGGTCCGGAGGTGGTCGCCGTAGCTGAAGCCGCCGGGCAGAATGATGCAGTCGCAGCCCTGGAGGTCGGGGTCTTTGTGCCACAGGTAGCGCAGCTCGGCGCCCAGCACCTGGTCGATGACCCACCCGCAGTCGCGGTCGGACCAGGTTCCCGGGAATACGACCACCCCGAACCTCACGCGCGGCCCTTGGCAGAGGCCGGCGGGGCAACCGGGGTCCCCGACCTCAAGGGGCCGGCTCCGCCTCCACGTCGAAGCGGAAGTCCTCGATCACGTGGTTGGCCAGCAGCTTCCGGCACATCGCCTCCACGCGGTCCCGGGCCTCCTCGTCGCCGTCCGCCGCCAGCGTGACCTCGAGGTACTTGCCGACCCGGACGTGCGACACCTCCCCGAAACCCAGCGAGTTCAGGCCCTGGCGCACCGTGATGCCCTGGGGGTCGTTGACGACCGGCTTGGGGGTGACGATGATCCGGGCGATCACACGCGCTCCTTGGGCGGGAACAGGGGCTTGCCGACCAGCCGCAGGTAGGCGGTGAGGTAGCGCTCGCGGGTCTGGGCGACCACGTCGGCCGGAAGCTGGGGGGGCACGCCCTCCCGGTTCCAGCCGCTGCCGGTCAGCCAGTCGCGGACGAACTGCTTGTCGAACGACTCCGGCGCCGCGCCGACCTGGTAGCGGGCCGCGTCCCAATAGCGGGAGCTGTCGGGGGTCAGGGCCTCGTCGATCAGGACCAGGCGACCGTCGATGCGCCCGAACTCAAACTTGGTGTCGGCCAGGAGCAGGCCCCGGCGCTCCGCGGCCTCGGCGGCGAAAGAGTAGAGGTGGAGGCTGGCCGCCCGCAGCTCTTCGGCCGCCTCCTCGCCGACCTGCTCGCGCATGGTCTGGAAGCTGATGTTCTGGTCGTGGCCAGTGTCCGCTTTGGTGGCGGGGGTGAAGATGGGTTGGGCCAGCCGCTCGCTCTCGCGGATACCGGCCGGGAGCGCCTCCCCCGCCGCGGTGCCCGCTTCCCGGTACTCGCTCCACGCGCTGCCCGCGAGGTAGCCGCGGACCACGCACTCGATGTCGATCCGCTCCGCCCGGCGCACGATCATGAAGCGGCCGGACAGCTGCTCACGGTCCTCACTGAGGCCCTCCGGCAGGTCGGGGACCATACCCGAGACCAGGTGGTTGTCCTGGAAGTCGTGGGTCTGCGTGAACCAGTAGACGGAGAGCTGGGTCAGCACCTTGCCCCGGTCGGGGATGCCGTTGGGCAGCACGCTGTCGTACGCCGAGAGCCGGTCCGTGGCGATCATGAGCAGCCGGTCGTAGGGCAGCTCGTACGTGTCTCGGACCTTGCCTCGGTGGACCAGGGGCAGATCGAGCGCCGTCTCCATGAGAGCGGGACCCGGTTCCATCAGGCGGACACTCCTGGATGCATGCGGTGGGAGTCGTCCTCATCGTGGGCCGCCAAGCCCGCCGGCTGCAGCTGAGAGCCGGTCCCGGTCGGCTGGTCGGCAGGCCCCTCCCCCACCAGGCCGAGCCGGGCGAAGGCGAGGTCCAGGTGGGCCAGGAAGTCGGCGGGCGAGAAGATCGCGGTCATCCGCTCGCCGATCAGAGCCGTCACGGCGGGCTGCGCCTCCAGGTTGGCGCGGAAGCCGCCTTCGCCGTCCAGGGCGCGGATGGCGGCGTCCTGAACCAGCCGGTAGGCGGCCTCGCGGGACATGCCGGCGTCCACCAGGGCCAGCAGGGCGCGCTGGGAATAGACCACGCCGCCGCCCTGGTCAAGGTTGCGGGCCATCCGCTCCGGCCGGACGTCGAGGCCGGTCAGCACGCGGTCCAGCGTGATCGCCATGTAGTCCACGAGCGCGCACGCGTCGGGGAAGATCACCCGCTCCGCGGAGCTGTGGCTGATGTCGCGCTCGTGCCAGAGCGCGATGTTCTCGAGCCCGGTGGCGGCATAGCCGCGGACGACCCGGGCCAGCCCGCAGACCCGCTCGGTGAGAACCGGATTGCGCTTGTGGGGCATCGCGCTGGAGCCCTTCTGCTCCGGCCCGAAGGGCTCCAGCGCCTCCATCACCTCGCTCCGCTGGAGGTGGCGCACCTCGAGCGCGATCCGCTCCATCGAGGCGGCGGCCACCGCCAGCGCGTTCATGAACGCGGCGTGGCGGTCGCGCGATACGACCTGGGTGCTGACCGGGTCGACCGCCAGCCCGAGGCGCCGGCACACGTACTCCTCGACCCGGGGGTCGAGGCTGGAATGGGTACCCACCGGCCCGCTCAGCTTGCCGGTGGCCACCTCGGCGGTCGCCCCCTCGAGCCTGCCCACGGCCCGGTCCAGCTCGGCGACCCAACCCGCGACCTTGAACCCGAACGTGATGGGTTCGGCGTGGACCCCGTGCGTCCGGCCGGCCATCAGCGTGTGCCGGTGCGCGACCGCCAGCGTGGCGGCCGCCCCGCGGAGCCGGCGCAGGTCGTCCAGGATCACCGCCGCGCTCTCCCGGATCTGGAGCGCGAAGGCGGTGTCGACCACGTCCGAGCTGGTGAGGCCGAGGTGGAGATGGCGGGCCTCCGGCTGCCCCACCGACTCGCCCACCACGGTGAGAAAGGCGACCACGTCGTGGCCCACGCGCGCCTCCACCTCCAGGACCCGGTCCACGTCGAAGGCGGCGGCGCGGAGCTTGGGAAGGGCGTCGAGCGGGATGCGGCCGAGCTCGGCCCAGGCTTCGCAGGCGAGTATCTCGACCTCCAGCCAGAGCTCGAAACGGCGGCGGTCGGACCACACCGCGCGGATGCGGGAGGGCGCGTATCGCTCGATCAAGTTGGGCAGGTGCTCCTGGACGCCGAGTGGGTGGGCAAGGGGCGTAGGAATTATAGGGAACCGGGCTCCGGTCCAGATGTTGTGGTACCGATCAAAAGTAGCCACAAGATGTGCTCCTGGTTCCGCGCGGAGGTCTCCCACCCAGGCGATAAGCTCTTAGCGCATGGTCCCTGCCCGTAACCAGCCCTGCCCGGGTGGCGTTTGACAAGCCGAAGCCAGAAGAGCGGATGAGCACCCTCCCCTTCCAAGAGGACGAGCCTCTGCTGATCGAGAGGGCCAAGTCGGACCCGAACGCGTTCGGGGTGCTGTACGACCGCTACTTCCTGCAGATATACCGATTTGTGTATTCAAGAGTGAGAGAGCAGACCGCCGCGGAAGACGTCACCTCCGAGGTCTTCGTCAAGGCCCTACGGAACCTCGGCCGCTACCAGGACATGGGGCGGCCCTTCTCGACGTGGCTTTACCAGATCGCCGCCAACGCCGTGGCCGACAAGTACCGCGCCGCCCGTCCCACCGATGATATCGAAGCCCACGCCGGCCTGCGGGCCGGGGGTCCGGCCGTCGAGGAGCTGGCGGCCCAGCGCGACGAGCTGCGCCGGATCTGGTCCGCGGTCGAGACGCTGCCGCCTCCCCAGCGGATGGCGATGGTCCTCAAGTTCCAGGAGGACATGAAGATCGACGACATCGCGTCGGTGATGGGCAAGTCACCGGGAGCGGTCAAGCTCCTGATCCACCGGGCCGTCACCCGGCTCCGCCAGAACGTCCCCCAGGAGCGCTCGTGAGGAGGCCCCGCGACCCCGAACTGGACGGGATGTTCGAGGAGCCCGAGCTGCGCGACCTGGCGCAGCTGCTGCGCGCCGCCGCTCCCCGCGGTGCCGATCCCGACGCCGCCTTCCGAACCCAGCTCCGGCGCCGGCTGCTGGAGGAGGCGTGGCAGCGCGCCGCGCGCCCGGCGCCCTGGTACCGGCGCCTGTTCGCGGCGCCCACGCTGGCCTGGGCGGGCGCCGCGGTGGGTCTGCTCCTGATCGGGGTGGCCGCCCTAACCTTCCAGATGACGCACTCCGGCCAGACCACCCAGCTCGCCATCGGCAGCCCCGAGCAGGGGGCCCAGGAGGTGGCGCTGGTGGAGCCGATCGCGCTCAGCTTCAGCCAGCCGATGGACCGCGACTCGGTCCAGCGCTCGATCGACATCCAGCCCGCCACCCAGGTCCACTACGACTGGCAGGGCAACACCCTCAAGATCACGCCGGTGAACGGCGGGCTGGCTCCCAGCACCCACTACCAGGTGATGGTGGCCCCCAGCGCCAGGACGGCGGCCGGCCAGGGCGTGGGCGCCCTGCCCGCGGTCAGCTTCGTCACCGCCCCCGCGCCCAGCCCCAAGCCGACCCCGACCCCGACTCCGACGCCCGTCCGGCTCCCCGGCGTGCGGACGGTGGCGCCGGCGTCCTCGTCCCGCTGGGCCGCGGACGGCACGGCGCTGCACGTGGTCGGACCGGCGGGCCAGCTGCAGACCTTCCCGATCGGCGGCGGCGAGCCCCGCACGCTGGCTCCGGACGGGGTCAACCTGATCGCGATCGGCGGCGACGACGCCGTCGCCTATCAGCGCGGCCACGACATCATCGCCAACCAGCTGACGGTGAAGGACGCCTCTGCCGCCGCGCTCGGCCTGCGCGGCGGCCGGCCGGTGTTCCTCAGCGGCCGCGACGTGCTGGCGGCCGACCGCAGCCGGCTGGCAACCCTGCCCGAGGACGCCCGTTCGGCTCAGTTCTCGGCCGCCGGCGACCGGCTCGCCTGGCTGGGCGCGTCGGGCCTGCACGTCACCGACCTGGCGACGGGCAGGGATGCGGCCCAGGGCCCGGCGGCGGTCCTCGGCGACTGGTCGGCGGACGGCAAGCGATTTGCCTACGCGACCGACGCCTCGGTCCTCGTGACGGATGGAGGCGCGTCCCCGCCGGCGAAGGTCCTGGACCTGGGCGCTGTCAATGGCATCGCGTGGTCGCACAGCGACCGCCTGCTCCTCACCTCGGGCGCCGGCCTGGCACTGGTGGGGACAGACGGCAGCGGCCTGCGCCGGCTCGATGACCAGGCCGGCTTCAGTGACCCGGCCTGGTCGCCCGCCGGGGGCCAGATCTCGTTCCGGCGCGACGGGAGCGTCAGCGTGGCGGCGCTGACCGCCGCCTCACCCACGGCCGCCACCTCCTTCGCGGGCCAGGACGCCCTGGTCGGCGCTTTCATGGACGCCCGCCGCTCCGGGTCGGCCGACCAGGCCGCCGCCTTCCTCGACGCCGCCGGCCGCGACGCCTACGCCCGCACGCGCCTCACCTTCAGCGACCAGCCCGCGCTCAGCCGCTACTACGTACTCCTCTCCGAGCCGGGCCGGGTGGTGGTGCGGCTGGTGTTCAAGGACGAGTCGACAATCGAGGAGACCATGGGCTTCCAGCGTGACCCCGCCGGCCGCCTGCTCATTCACGGAGCCGCCGCCACCCCGGTCCGGCCCCTGAGCCGCGGTCCCGAGGTGATCGAGGTCAGGATCAGCGGCAACCAGGTCCGGGTCGCCTTCGACTCCGACCTCGACCCGGCGACGCTGGCCGCCGGCATCGGCCTGCGCGGGCTGGCCGCGGCTCCCGCCTACGACCCGGCCTCGCGGACGGTGACCCTCACGGTGCCGGCCGGCCTGGCCCCGGGCACCGACTACACGCTGTACGCGGGCAGCGTGCTCCGCGACGTCGGCCGGCGCGCCCAGCCCGCCGATTACGAGCTGCACCTGCTGGGGCCTGCCGCCGGCTGACGGCCGGCTGCTGGAGACCGGTCGCCATCGCCGGCTTGCCAGCCGCCCGGGCGGCCGCTCCCCTGCACCAAGCCCCGCACTCGCGGGCGTATCGCACAGGGGGAATTTCATGAGAGCCGTCTCTTCGCGCCCGTGGCGCCGGCTAGAGCTGGATCTGGAGCAGGCCGAGGAGGCGGGCGGCGCGGAGGAGGGCGGTGGCCGAGGCGGCGTGCTCGATCTCGCCGCCCAGAGCGGCCAGAGCGGCCTCGGCCAGCGGCAGTTCCTGGAGGATCATGTCGGCCTCGTAGGGCTCGGGCGCGCGGCTCACCCGGGTCAGCCCGCGAGCCAGGCACAGGAGCTGCCGTCCTGTGAGCAGCGCCGTGGCCCGGGTCACCCCCAGCGGCGTCCACTCCTCGGCGCTGAGGCCGGCCTCCTCGACCAGCTCCCGCCGAGCCCCGGCCAGGGGGTTCTCCCCGGACTCCAGCGTGCCCGCCGGCACCTCCCACGCAGGACCGTCCCAGGCGTGCCGCCACTGCCGCACCAGCACCGTCGTGCCGTCCTCGTGGACCGGGACCATGAAGGCCGAGTCGGGGCTGTTCAGCAGCCGGTACTCGGATTCGCGACCGTCGGGCCAGCCGACCCGGTCGACCCTGAGAGCCAGGTTGCCCGCCCGCGCCAGCTCGCGGCCGCCCACCACCCGGTAGGGCCGGACCGCGGTCCGCTCCAGCCTCACGACCGCCCCTCCATGCGCCGGCGGGCGAGTTCCTGGGGCTCCCCGGAGTCGAAGGCCTCCGCCAGTGCCTCCTGGCTGGAGGCGACCGCGTCGTCGAAGGAGGCGTTCAGCCATTCCTCGAATAGCGCCTTCTGGACCCGGATCGCCTCGGGCGTGGCGCGGGCCACGCTCTCCAGCATCGCGATCGCCGTCCCGATCAGGTCCTCAGCGGCCACGACCCGGTTGACCAGGCCCCAGTCCAGCGCCTGCTCGGCGCTGATCGGCTCGCCGGTCAGGATCAGCTCCTTGGCCCGGCCCAGGCCGATGTGCTGCTGGAGCAGGACGGCGTCGATCACCGACGGGATGCCGACCAGAACCTCCGGCATGCCCAGCCGGGCGCCGGCGGCGGCGACCCGGAGGTCGCAGGCCGCCGCCAGCTCGAGGCCGGCCCCCAGGCAGTGGCCGTGGAGGGCGCAGCAGATCGGCTTGGACGATCGCCGGGCGGCAGCGCAGAGGTCGGCGAGACCGGCGACGAGGGCCCGGACGGAGTGGCGATCGCCGCCCGCGAACTCGGCCAGGTCGACCCCGGTGCAGAAGCTGGGGCCCTCACCGGCGATCACGATGCCGGCGCTGGTGGCGTCGGCGGCGCAGGCGCGGATCCCGGCCGCCAGCTCGGCGACGGTCGCCGGCGTGAGCGCATTCCGCTTCTCCGGCCGGTTCAGCCGGAGAATCCGCATGCGCCCCTGCCGGGACTCCTGGAGCAGCTGAAACCGGCCCCGTCAGCGGGTGGTGACGGCCGCCACCGCGGCGGCCGCGGCGGCCAGTTGGCGGGGGTCGGGGCCGTAGTCCAGGGGCGAGGGCTCGGCCAGGAACGGCTGCATCGCCTCGACCAGTTCCGGGTGGTCCTCTATGAAGCGGGTGGTGAGCTTGCCGGCCCGGAAGTCGGCGCTGGCCAGGATCGCCTGGTGGTAGGGGATGAGGGTCGCCGGGCCGACCAGCACGAACTCGCGGAGCACCCTCTGGGCGCGGGCGATCGCCTCCGCGCGGTCGCCCCCGTGGACGATCAACTTGGCCACCAGGGAGTCGTAGTTGGGAGGCACGTTGGAACCGGGCCCGAAACCGCTGTCCACGCGCACGCCGGGTCCGCTCGGTGCCACCCAGCGGCTGATCCGCCTGGGGTTGGGCATGAACTTACGGGCCGGGTCCTCGGCGTTGATCCGCATCTCGATCGCGTGCCCGGTCCAGGAGATGTCGGCCTGGGTGAAGCTGAGCTCCAGGCCCGCCGCCACCCTCAGCTGCTCCTTGACCAGGTCGACGCCGGTCACCTCCTCGGTGATCGGGTGCTCGACCTGAAGCCGGGCGTTGACCTCCAGGAAGTAGAACTCGCCGGCGCTGAAGATGAACTCGACTGTCCCCGCGTTGACGTAGCCGGCTGCGCGGATGGCCTGGAGGGCGGCCGCGCCCATCCGGGACCGGATCTCCGGGGTGACCGCCGGCGAGGGGGTCTCCTCCATGATCTTCTGGTGCCGGCGCTGGATCGAGCACTCGCGCTCGCCGAGATGGACGGCGTGGCCGTGGCTGTCGGCGATCACCTGGATCTCGATGTGACGCGGGTTGCTCACGTACTTCTCGACATAGACGGTGGGGTCGCCGAACGCCGAGTGGGAGGCATTGCGGGCGCCCTCGACTGCCGCCACCAGGTCCTCCTCGGCGGCGACCACCTTCATGCCGATGCCGCCGCCGCCGCCCGAGGGCTTGATGATCACCGGATAACCGATCTCGGCGGCCACGCGGGCCGCCTCGGCCGGGTCCTCCAGGGCGCCGCTGCCGGGGCTGACCGGGACGTTGTGGCGGAGGGCGAGCGCCCGCGCCTCCAGCTTGGAGCCGATCGCCCGCATCGCCGCCGCCGTCGGCCCGACGAACGCGACGCCGGCCGCCGCGCAGGCCTCGGGGAACTCGGGGCGCTCGGACAGGAAGCCGTAGCCGGGGTGGATGGCCTGGGCTCCGACGTCGGCCGCCAGGGCCACGATCCGCTCCAGCTGAAGGTAGGAGTCCTGGGGTGCGGCCCCGCCGATGTGGTGGGCCTCGTCCGCGTAGCGGGCGTGGATGGCGCCCGCGTCGGCGTCCGAATAGATCGCCACGGTGGCGATGCCCATCTCCCGGCACGCGCGCATGACGCGAATCGCGATCTCGCCCCGGTTGGCGACCAGCACCTTCCTGAAGAGCTTCGGCTGGCTCAGCGTTCGCCTTCCCGCGTCAACCGACGGCCAGGATCGCCTGGTTGGGGGAGACCACCTCACCCTCCCGCACGTAGACTTCGCTCACCTTCCCCGCCTGGGTGGCGACGATGTCGTTCTGCATCTTCATCGCCTCCAGCACGGCCACCACGTCGCCGAGCTTGACCTCGTCGCCGGCACCGACCGGGAGCTTGACGATCAGCCCCTGCATCGGGGCCAGCACGGCCCCCGCCCGGGGCGAGGCCGTGGCGGCCGGGGACTGGGCCGCATCCGAGGTAGCGGGGCCGGCGCCCGGGGTGCCCACCATCATGCCGGCACCGCTCACCCGGACCTTGAACACCTCGCCGTCGACCTCGACGTCGAACTCGGCCGCCTGAGCGGGGCCCGGCTCGGCCGCGGCGGCGGGACCCGGCGCGGCGGCCGGTTCGGCACCGGGCTCCGGCTCGGCACCTGCACCCGGTTCGCGGCCGTCCTCGAGGCCTGCCTTGTCCGCGCCGGCGCCATCCTGCTTCCTCTTCGGGTTCCCGGTTCGGGCCGGCTTACGGTTGCGCTCCAGCTCGAGGGCGAGGTCGGGGAACATGATGTAGGTCAGCACCTGGTCGTCGCCGGAGGCCACCTTCTGCTTTCGGAGCCGGCTGCGGCCGCCGGCCACCTGGGCCTCGAGGAGGTCGGCGGGCCGAATCGTGATCGGTTCCTCGCGGCCCAGCACCTGGCGCCGGATCTCGCTGTCCGCCGGCCGCGGCGGGCTGCCGTAGAGGCCCTGCAGGTAGTCCTTCAGCTCCTGCGTCACTGTGGCGTAGCGGCCTCCCGACCCGATCACGTTGAAGACGGCCTGGGAGGCGATCAGCTGCCGGATCGGGGCCACCAGGGGCGGGTAGCCCAGCTCCTCCCGGACCCGTCCCACCTCGCTCAGGACCTCGGCGGCCCGGGCCCCGGCCTCGTGCTGCTGGAGCTGGCGGTGGATGTCCTCGAGCATGAAGCCGGGCATCCGGTAGCGCAGGATGTCGGAGTCCACCCGGTCGGCATACGGGGAGACGTCGTCCAGGTGCCGGCGCTTCAGCTGCTCCAGGTCGGACTTGATCTCGACCAGCCGCTCCAGGTCCAGGCCGGTGTCGTAGTCGCCCCCGGCCAGAGCCGCCACCACGCTCTCGGTGGCGGGCTGGCTGGCACCCCAGGCGAAGGGCGACATGGCGGTGTCGACGATGGTGGCGCCGGCCTCGACAGCCGCCATGTAGGCCATCGGCGCCATCCCGCTGGAGCAGTGGGAGTGGACGACCAGCGGCAGACCGGTGGTATCGCGCAGAGCCGTCACCAGCTCCCACGTCACCTGCGGGCTGAGCAGGCCGGACGTGTCCTTCACCACGATGTCATCGACGCCCATCCCGGCCAGTCCCTTGGCCAGCGAGCACCAGAGATCGACGTCGTGGACCGGGCTGATGGCGTAGCTGAGGGCGCCCTGGACCCGCTTGCCCGCCTTCTTGGCGGCGTCGATCGCGACCTCCATGTTGCGGATGTCGTTGAGCGGATCGAAGACCCGGAAGACGTCCACCCCGCTCTTGGCGGCGTGGCGGACGAAGAGCTCGACGGTGTCGTCGGCGTAGTTGCGGTGGCCGACCAGGTTCTGGCCCCGGATGAGCGCCTGGATGGGGGTGTTAGGGGTGGCCCG
>JBBSHA010000010.1:0-18249 GCA_038253595.1 Candidatus Dormibacterales bacterium | reverse complement strand
TACATGGGCTGGGTGCCCGCTCTGGGCATCATGGAACCGGCCCACCGGGACCGGCCCGGACGCCCGCAGTCGATGCTGGCCGCCCACTGGATCTACGGGGCGGTGCTCGGCGGCCTCTCCGGCCGGTGACCGCCGGTCCGCTCCTGCCGGTCGCCCTCACGGGCGTAGTGGCGGGAGGCTTCGTGATCCTGATCAGCTCGCTGACCGACACCTTCAAGCCCCGCTTCTTCGCCGGCCTCTCTGCCCGCGTCGCTGGCCCTGGTCCAGACGAGGGCAGGCGCCGATGAGGCCGACATCGACGCTCTCGGCGCCGTGATCGGTGCCCTCGCCATGGCCGGCTCGGCCGTCGTGGCGGCCGTCCTCATCAGGCCCCTGGGGCCGCCGCTGGCCTGCTGATCGCGGCACCCACCTGGTTGGCGGGGGCGCTGACGCTCCTCTTCGGGGCCCTGACGATCCTGCGCCGGCTCCCGCTCGCTGATCAGTTGGAACGGCGGCGGGAGACGGCGAACAGCCCGATCCCGGCGGCGAGGACGGCGAGGAGCGCCTGCTTGACCGGATTCCGACGGCGACCGGCGGCGGGACGCCGGCGAGGTTCCACCAGGACCGAAGGCTGAGGAGCCCGGCGGGCCTGCTGGGGCGGCCCTGCCCGGGCCCTGCCGCGGGGCACGGTCGCCGGCCCCCCGGCGACGGCGTTGACCTCGACGCCGAGCATCGTGATCATGCCCAGCAGATAGAAGAAGGTGAGCAGGATGAAGAGCAGCGCAAAGCTCGCCCCGTACTGGTTGAGGCCCCCGTTGAACCGGACGTAGAGCGGGAACAGGAGCGTCAGCAGCTCGAAGGCGACCCCGGCGAAGAGCGCCCCCCGCCAGGTGTCCACGAACCTCTGGCGGCGGTTGGGCACCACCCGGTAGATGGCGTAAAAGAGCCCGAACCCGGAGACGGTGCCGACCCCGAACTGGAGGGCGCCGGCCAGCGGCTGGGCGGCCATCCCGGCCGGGATGCCGGGCAGCCTGCCCAGCAGGGGCAGCACCGCCGAGGTGGCCACCGCAACGAAGATCAGCACGCAAAAGATGCCCATCATCGCCAGCGCCATCAGCTTCTGGCGGACGAAGCCACGGTTGGGGATGCGGAAGATGGCGTCGAAGGCCTGCTCCATCGCGCCGAAGAGGGAGGATCCGCTCCAGACGAAGCTGACCAGGGCCACGACCGCCAGCAGGCCGGCGCGCTGCTTGACGCCCTCCACGGCGCGCAGCGCCGCCTCCCGGCTGCGGTCGTCGGGGATCAGCGCCAGCAGGGTGCTGTCCAGGGCCCGGTCGCCGGCACCGAGGACGCCGAGCACGAAGCCGGCGATCGTGGCCAGCGCCAGCACGATCGGGAAGAGCGCGGTCAGCGAGTTCCAGGCGACCACGATGGCCTGGTTGGTCCCCCCGTCCTCTCCGAACCTCCTGACCACCCGCCCCGGGAAGCTGTCCATGAGCCTGTCGGCGAGGCTCCTCAGGCTGGCGACCACGGATAGGACGATACCCGGTCAATCGCAACGGCCACCCCCAGCCGCCATCCGCTCCCGGGCTGCCGGTACCGCAGCCAGTAACGTATGATCACCATGGCCAGTCCCGAGCTGCTGCGTGACCTCTACCGGCTGATGCTCCTGGCCCGCCGCCTGGACGAGGAGGCGGTCCGGCTCCAGCGCCAGGGCGAGCTGGTCGCCTTCCCCCCGCTCTCGGGCCAGGAGGCCGCCCAGGTGGCCAGCGCGCGGGCCCTGCGGGACACCGACTTCATCTTTCCCTCCTACCGCGAGATGGCCGTGGCGGTGGCCCGGGGGGTGGACCTGGTCGGCTACCTGCTCGCCTACCGGGGGATCTGGAACGGCGGCCTCTACGACCCGGCCGCCCACCGGTTCGCCCCCATCGCCTCCTCGGTGGGCAGCCACGCCCTGCACGCGGTCGGCTGGGCGATGGGGGCCTGGCTCGATGGCCGCGACGACGTGGCGATCGCCTATTTCGGGGAGGGTGCGACCTCCGAGGGCGACGTGGCCGAGGCCTTCAACTTCGCCGGCGTCTACCGGGCCCCGGTGATCTTCTTCGTCCAGAACAACCGCTGGGCGATCTCGGTCCCGGTCGAGCGCCAGACCGCGGGCGAGATCTGGAGGCGGGCCGAGGGCTACGGATTCGCCGGCGTCCGCGTCGACGGCAACGACGCCGTAGCGGTTCACGCTGCCACCGGCGAGGCTGCCGAGCGGGCGCGCCGGGGCGGCGGCCCGACCCTGATCGAGGCGATGACGTATCGCATCGGCGCCCACTCGACCGCCGACGACGCCACCCGCTACCGCTCGGCGGCGGAGGTCGAGCCGTGGCTGGCGCGTGACCCGGTCAGCCGGCTCCGGGCCCGGCTGGTCGACTCCGGAGCCGGCGATGCCGCCTTCCTGGACGGGGTCGAGGAGGAGGCCGCGGGCCGGATCGCGGAGCTTCGCAGCGGCCTCCTGGCGGCGACCTCCAGGCCTGCCGCGGAGATGTTCGACTTCGTCTTCACAGAACCGCCTCCGCACATCACCGACCAGAGGCGCCGGATGGCGGAGGCGGGGGCGGCCGATGCCTGAGCTGACGATGGTCCAGGCCCTCAATGCGGCCCTCCGCCACTGCCTCGCGGAGGACCCCCGGACGCTCCTCTTCGGTGAGGACGTGGGCCGGCTGGGCGGGGTCTTCCGGGTCACCGAGGGCCTCCAAGCGGAGTTCGGCGAGAAGCGCGTCTTCGATACCCCCCTGGCCGAGTCCGGGATCGTGGGCATCGCGGTCGGGCTGGCCATGGCGGGCTGGCGGCCGCTGCCGGAGATCCAGTTCGACGGCTTCAGCTTCCCGGCGCTAGACCAGCTGATGACCAACGTCGCCAAGTACCGGGCTCGGTCCCGGGGCGCCTACGCGATGCCGATCACGCTCCGGTTGCCGTCCTACGGGGGCATCGGGGGTCCCGAGCACCACAGCGAGAGCCCCGAGACCATCTACGCACACACGGCCGGCCTCAAGGTGGTGATCCCGAGCGGGGCCCAGGAGGCCTTCGATCTGCTGGTGGCCGCCATCCGGGACCCCGACCCGGTCGTCTTCATGGAGCCCAAGAGCCGCTACTGGGCCCGGGCGGAGGTGCGGCTGGAACCGGGCGGGCTGCCCATCGGAACGGCCCAGGTGGTCCGGGCCGGGGGGCACGCGACGCTGGTCGCCTGGGGGCCGATGGTGCTGCGCTGTCTGCAGGCGGCGGCGGCCGCTGCCGAGGACGGGGTCGAGCTGGAGGTGATCGACCTGCGCTCGCTGGTGCCACTGGACGAGGCCACGCTGGCCGCCTCGGTGGCCCGGACGGGGCGCGCCGTGGTCGTCCACGAGGCGCCCCTGACGGCGGGCTTCGGGGCCGAGGTCTCGGCCCGCCTCATGGAGTGCTGCTTCGCCGACCTCCAGGCCCCGGTCGGCCGCGTCACCGGCTGGGACGTGCCCTACCCGACCGCCTCCATGGAGGACGAGTACATCCCGAGCGTCCACCGGGTGCTGCTGGCGGTGCGGGAGGTACTGGAATACCAGCCCCCATGAGCCGGCGCGTGTTCTGTCTGCCTGACCTGGCCGAGGGCCTGGAGGACGCCGAGGTCACCGGGTGGCGCGTCGCCGAGGGTGAGCGGGTGGCGCTGAACCAGGTGCTGGGCGAGGTGCAGACCAGCAAGGCCGCGGTCGAGATCCCCTCGCCCCACGCCGGCGTGGTGGTCACGCTGCACGCCGGGCCGGGCGAGCTGGTCCGGGTGGGCGCCCCCCTGGTCACCTTCGAGGTGGCCGGCGACGACCCGCCGCCCGGGCCCGGGATCGTGGGCCGCATGCCCGGCGCCGAGACAGGCCCGCGCCGGGTCCGGCTAAGGCCGCCCGACCCGGGCCGCCGCCGGTTCGAGCGCTAGCAGGCTGTTGAAATAGGAATCGGCGGATCTGCGGCGGCACCTTCTGCGCTCCTCGCTTACGCACTCAAAGTGCGCGCGCCAACGGTGCTCGGCTCATCCGTGCACCTGGAGCACCTGGACACCGCAGCCCTCGCCGACCTTTTTTCACCACCCTGCTATGGGCGGAGGACGCCCGCCGCCAGCCATCGGGCCTGTACCGTTAGCGTCCGTGCGCCTGGGGACCCTGCTCACCGACGGTGGACCCCGCGCCGTCGCCCTCGTGGACGGGCGGCTGGCCGAATTGCCCGGCTCGGTCCGCTCGCTGCTGGCGGCGGGCACGGACGCCGCTCAGCGGGCGCTGGAGGCGGCAACCACCTTCCACGACCTCGACCCGGCCCGGCTCGGCCCGGCGGTGGCCGACCCCGGCAAGGTCATCTGCATCGGCAAGAACTACGCCGACCACGCCGAGGAGCTGGGCGGCAGACCCCCCGAGAAGCCCGAGGTGTTCCTGCGCGCCCGGACCAGCCTGGCCGGTCCCTACCAGCCGGTGATGCGGCCTCGGGTCAGCGAGCAGATGGACTGGGAGGTGGAGCTGGCTGTGGTGATCGGCCGCGGCGGCCGCCACATCCGCGCCGCCGACGCCCCGGGCCACGTGGCCGGCTACGCGGTCTTCAACGACATCTCGATCCGGGACTACCAGAATTTCGGCCGGCAGTGGACGCCGGGCAAGAACTTCGACGGCTCGGGGCCCCTCGGCCCGTTCCTGGTGACCGCCGACGAGGTGCCCGACCCGGCCCGGCTGGAGCTCACCTGCGATCTCATATCTGGCTCGGGCGAGGTGCGCCGGATGCAGAGTTCCAACACCCGCCTGATGGTCCACCCGGTGCCCGCGATCATCGCCTTCCTGAGCGAGTGGACGACGATCGAGCCAGGCGACGTGATCGCGACCGGGACCCCGGGTGGTGTGGGTTTCGGACGCTCGCCGGTGGTGTGGATGCAGCCCGGCGAGACCGTTGTCTGCCGCGTCGAGGGGGTCGGCGAGCTGAAAAACGAAGTAGTAGAAGAACCGTCGGACAGGTCCTAGAATAACCCGCCATGGCAGCCCCCGCCCTTGACTACAGCGCGCCTTTTCAGAGGGCCATCGAGCTCATCGGGAAGCGCTGGACAGGGGCGGTGATCAGGGCGCTGATGCCCGGGCCGGCACGCTTCAACCAGCTCCTGCTGGGCATTCCCAACATCTCCGACCGGGTCCTCACCGAGCGTCTCCGCGAGCTGGAGACCGGCTCCGTCGTGGAGCGGCTGGTGGATCCCGGGCCTCCGGTCCGGGTCAGCTACCGGCTGACCGAGCGCGGCCTCGCCCTTGCCCCGGTGATCGCGTCCGTGGACGCCTGGGCGGCCGACTACATGACGGTCCAGGCGGGGGCCACGGTCGCCAGCTGAGCGGGACGGGGCCCGGGCGGAGGCCGCGGGCCCCGCTGCTACCCTTGTACGGCCATGCCCCTGGGCGACCTGCTTCGCCGCCGCCAGGCGGAATCCAAGACCTGCCCCGCATGTGGCGCCGAGCTCCCGGCCAGTGCCACCTACTGTCACAGCTGCGGGGTCCGGCTCGATGACCCCGACTCCCAGCCGCTGCACATCGTCGACAGCGGCACCGGCCTGTTCAACGAGCGGTTCATCCGCCCGGTGCTCGAGGACGAGCTGGCCCGCGCCCACCGCTACGGACGGCCCCTGGGGATCGTGCTGGTCGAGCCGGCCGCCGAGGAGGGGGCTCCCGAGCCGAGCCCGGCGCAGGACGGGGAGGCGCTCAAGGTGATGGCGGCCGCGATCGCCGGCACGCTCCGCGATGTCGACACCCCGGGCGTGCTCCAGCACCGGCCGCCGACCCTGCTGGCCGTGCTCCCCGACACCGACATGTCGGGCACCGCCCACGCCGCCCACCGGCTGCTGCAGGCCGTCAACAGTGCCCTCGGACCGCTCAGCCGGCGGGCCGCCCTGGGCATGGTCTGCGTCCACCACAGCCAGCGCATGCGGGCCGGCGCCGTGATCGAGGCGGCCTCCCGGTCGCTGCGTTCGGGGCGCCCCGAGCTGCTCGGGCGCTAGCGGCCGGAGCGATGCAGCTGAGGGACGTTTACCTGGTCCGGCACGGGGCCACGGAATGGTCGCGGAACGGCCGCCACACGGGGCGCACCGACCTGCCCCTGCTGGAGGAGGGCGAGGAGGAGGCGCGCCGGCTGGCGACGCGCCTGGCCGGGATCGAGTTCGGGGCGGTGTTCTCCAGCGACCTGCGGCGGGCGCGCCGGACCGCCGCCCTGGCCGGCTTCCCCGAACCCACGCTGACCCCCCTCCTGCGGGAGGTCGACTACGGCGAGTACGAGGGGCTGACCGGCGCCCAGATCCACCACTCACGACCGGGCTGGGAGGTGTTCCGCGACGGCGCCCCGGGCGGCGAGTCGGGCGCCCGGATCGAGGCCCGGGCGCGGCTCTTCCTGGCCTCCCTGGACGCCCGAGCGGGCCCGGTGCTGGCCTTCTCGCACGGGCACTTCGTGCGCGCCCTGGCCACGACCTGGGCCGGCCTGGGGCTCACGTCAGGAGCCCGGCTGGGCCTCGACACCGGCAGCCTCAGCGTGCTCCGGGAGGACGACCACGGACGCCTGCTCCAGGTGTGGAACGCTCTCTGACCGGGAGCGGTTGAAGACGGCGCCGAACAGCAGCAGCTGGGCCAGCAGGTGGACCCAGGTCGCCAGCACCAGGAAGAGCGCGAGGCCCCGGCAGTGGGTGCTGAAGTGATGGGTGAACCGGGTGTGGGCGGGGAAGATGGCTCAGGAGCTGGACCCAGAGACCGGCCACCAGGGCCACCTGGGAGGACCGAGCGCAGGCCGGCGTGGCGGCTGGGCGGTAGATCCAGACGGCCAGGTGGCTCATGGGCCTGGCCGGGTTCGGGCTCGGCTGGCTACTCATAGAACGATCCCCGGCGGGCGACCAGGCCGACCTGGGCGAACAGGCCGAGCACCAGCGGGAAGATCGCCAGCAGCAGGTTGAAGCCGAGGCCGGCCGCGTACTGCGAGGCCCCGCTCTCGAAGTAGTCGACACGCACCCGGGCGGTGGGGGAGGCGCGCCGCGAGCCGGTCAACGGCGGCGCAGGGTCCACGGCCGCGCCCGCACCCCGGGCACGCCGGCGAACACCATGTAGGCGGCGGTCGCCTCCTCGGCCCAGAAGGTGTGGCGCTCGCCGGGGTTGATCAGGAGCAGCTCGCCGGCCCGGGCGGCACCCTGCGCCCCGCCCTCGCTGTAGCGGAGCACGCCCTCGGTGACGATCATCGCCAGGGGCAGCGCGTTGCGGTGCTCGGGCACCTTCTGGCCGGCCGCCAGCCGCAGCCCGACGACGCGCATCGCCCCGCTGTCCCCGATCTGCTCCCAGCCGAGGGGTCGGTGCTCCACACGGCCGATTATCCTTGCCAGGGTGGAGGCTGACGCCGGGATCCTGGTTCTGGGGCGGCTCGACGTGGAGCGCCTGCTCGAGCTGCGACCCCTGCTTGAGGCCCTCGAGGCGGCCTTCATCGAGGTCAGCGCCGGCCGGGCCTCGGTGCCCCCGCGGACCGCCGCCCGCAGCCCCCTGGGCATGCTCGGGGCGATGCCCGGCTATCTGCCGGGGGCAGGCCTGGCGATCAAGCTGGTCAGCGTCTTCCCGGCCAACCACGCTCGCGGCCTGCCCCGCCACCAGGCGCTGATCGCGCTGTTCGACGAGTCCACCGGCGCCCCGGTGGCGATCATGGACGGCACCCACATCACGGCGCTGCGCACGGCCGCCGCCTCCGCCGTCGCGGCCCGTCTGCTGGCTCGGCCGGAGGCCCAGGTGCTGGCCATCCTGGGTGCCGGCGTGCAGGGCCGCAGCCACCTGCAGGCGCTGACCGAGGTGCGGGAGTTCCACGAAATCCGGGTCGCCGCCCGCCACCCGGGCCACGCCCAGGCGCTGGCCTCGACCAACCCCCGGGCCCGGGCCATGCGCAGCTTCGAGGAGGCGGTCCGGGGCGCCGACCTGGTGTGCTGCTGCACCGATTCGGAGGACCCGGTGCTGCGCTTCGAGTGGCTGTCCCGGGGCGCCCACGTCTCCTCCGTCGGCAGCCACCACGAGCTCGACCAGGACACCGTCAGGAAGGGCCGGCTGTTCGTGGAGTCGCGGGTCGCCTTCCAGCCCCCGCCCGCCGGCTGCGCCGAGCTCCAGGGCCTGGACGCCGGCAGCGCCGGCGAGCTCGGAGAGGTGCTGGCGGGCAGCGCGCCGGGCCGCGCTGGACCGGAGGAGATCACCGTCTACAAGTCGATGGGCCACGCCGCCGAAGATGCCGCCGCCGCCCGGCTCGTGTACGAGCGCGCCGTCCGCGAGGGGGCCGGCCGCAGGTTCGGCTTCTAGGTCGTTGGAGTTCGTGCACGTGGGCGGGATCGAGGCGGCCCGGTCGGCCCGGGGCACCGTGGTCGTAATCGACGTGATCCGCGCCTTCACAGTCAGCGCCTGCGCCCTCGCCGGGGGCGCCCGCGAGTGTCGCCTGGTGCGGCACCTGGCCGAGGCCCGACGGCTGGCCGCGTCGCTCCCGGCCGCGGTCGTCTCGGCCGAGGTGGACGGGCTGCCGGTGCCGGGGATCCCGATCAGCAACTCGCCCACCATGGTGAGCGCGGCCGCCCTTGCCGGCCGGGTGATGATCCAGCGGACCAGCGCCGGGACCCAGGCCATGGCCGCGGTGCGCGGGGCCGACCACCTGTTCGGGGCGGCCCTGGTCGTGGCGGCGGCCACGGCCCGAGCGCTGGGCCGGCTGGCGCCGGACCGCGTCACGTTCGTGGCCAGCGGCCCCGACGATCCCGAGGACAGCGCCTGCGCCCACTACATCGAGGGCCTGGTCCGGGGCTCGGCGCCCGACCTGGCGGAGCTGCTGGCGCCCCTGTTCGCCAGTGAGCGCTACGCCGAGCTGGCGGGCGGCCGCCGCCCTGGGTTCCCGGCCACCGATCTCGGCCACGCCCTCGACGCCGACCGCTTCGACTTCGCGATGGCGGCCGCGCCGGCGCAGCCCGGGGTCAGCCTGCACCGGTCCGGTTGACCCCGGGAGCGCGCCTGTCGACCGGCCTCAGCGCCGGTGCGGAATCTCTCGCTGGCCGACCAGGAGCACATAGCCATCGGGGTCGGTCAGGCGCATCTCGCCCCCCCGCATGTGGTCGGGATGGGTGATCTCGCCGACCTCCACCCCGGCCTCGGCCAGTTCCTCCCGGAAGCCGGCGAGGTCGTTGCTGTAGATGTAGAAGAGGACCGCCTGCTGGCCGGCCACGACCGGCGCGGTGGCCTGGCTGATCATCAGCCGGGCTCCCCCGCTGCGCAGGCTGGCCCACCCCGGACGGGCGCTCTCCACGACGAATGCCAGCCGCGCGTAGAACTCCAGCGAGGCGGCGTGGTCGCGGACGTGGACCAGCGGGACCAGGCCGATCGGAGCTCCCCGCATGACGCCGGGAGCTTACACGCTCCCACGATCAGCCGAGCCGGTGGATCCACTCGGGAGTCGAGTACTTGGAGCCGGCCAGGCGCCGGGCCGCCTCCAGTTCCGTCTCCGACAGCCGGCCCGGCAGCACCGGGAAGCGCTCCGCAAAGCCCGCCGCCAGCTGGTCGGCGGCCTCCCGCCAGGAGCCGGCCAGCCAGCGCCCGAGCGGCGACACCACCTTCTCGGCGCTGCGCACGCCCAGCGGCGACACGCGCTCCCGGCCGATCCGGATCAGGCGCGGCACCAGCCCCGCCTCCACCTGGTGGGCGATCGTGGTGTGGTGGAGGACGGCACCCCGGCGCCGGGCCTGGGCGGCGCCCCCGATCTTGCCCTCAGGGGAGACGATGTCATTGAGCGGCCGGTGAGCGGCCGGCACCCCGAGCCGGCGCAGGGTCTCCACCACCCAGCCGTCGAGGAGGCCGAACGATTCCACGAAGCTGAGCCCGGCCACCAGCGAGGAGGGCGCGATGATCGAATAGGTCAGGGTCCGCTCGGGCTCGACCAGCATGGTTCCGCCGCCGCTCATCCGGCGGGCAACGGCGAAACCCAGGCCGGCGGCCGCCTCCAGGTCCACCTCGTTGGCCAGCACCTGGTGGGAACCGAGGATCAGCGCCCGGTCCTGCCACTCCCAGAAGCGGAGGAGGGGACTGGCCCCGGCGATCACCCCCTCCAGGAGTACCTCCTCGAGGGCCATCTGGACCTGCAGGGGCTGCGGCTCAGGGGCCAGGACCCGCCATTCCAGGTCCTCGAACCGGTCCCGGCTCAGCGGCCCGGGAGCGGGCGGGAGGGGGCGGCGGCCCCCTCCCCGGAACGGCCGGTCAGTCTACCTGGGCTTGAAGCCGTGGCTCTTGAGCCAGTCCTTGGCGACCTGGTCGGGATCGGCCTTGTCGACGTCGGCCTTCTTGTTCATGGCCGCGATGTCCTCCGTGGTCAGCTTGGCGGAGACCTGGTTGAGCAATTTGGTGGTGCCGGAGTCGAGCACCTTGGTGCGCCCGACCGGAACCACGTTGTCCGCGGCCTGCAGCTTCTTGTCGTCCTGGAGCACCACGAAACCCTTGTCGAGCACGGTGGCATCGGTGGTGCCGATCTCCCCGAGGTCCACGTCACCCTTGGTCAGGGCCGCCTTCAGCAGGGGTCCGTCGAAGTCGAGCGCCTTGAAGGCCTTGAACTTGAATCCGTAGGTCTTCTCCAGGCCCGGCTGGCAGAACGGGCGCTTGGGGCACTCGGCGGGACCGCCCAGCGTCAGCTTGCCGTCGTACTTGGCGAGGTCGGAGAGCTTGGTCGGGTTGCCGAACTTGGCGGCCCCCTCCTTGGTCATGGCGAAGGCGTTGGTGTCGGCGGCGCTCGAGGGATCGAGCGCGATCAGGCTCTTCGGCTTCAGCAGTTCGTTCAGCTTGTTGGTGGTGGCCTTGCTGTCACCGGTCGCCTGGCCGGCGCCCTTGTTCAGGAATTCCAGCTCGGTGGCCGCGTAGCCGGGGTAGAGGTCGATGTCGCCCTTCTCCAGTGCCGGCTCGACCACCTCCCGGTTGCCGAGGTTGAGCTTGTAGTTGACGGTGTAACCGTCGCCCTTCAGCGCTCCACCGTAGATCGAGACCAGGATCGAGCTCTCCGAGAAATTGAAGCCCGCGACGGTGACGGTTCCCTTGTTGCCGGCGGACCCGCTCGGCGAGCCCCCGCCAGACGACCCGCAGGCGCTGGCGATGAGGCTCAGCCCGAGGATGCCCGACAGCACGGCCCGATACGCCAATGCGTGCATGTGTTGCCTCCCTGGCTGGTGCTCGGCCTAGGTGGCCGGCTCGCTCAGCGGAACCTGGGCCGCGCGCGCCCTGTTCCGCTCAACAGCTCGTACCGTACGCAATCCGCGGGGAGTGAGGAAACGCTGAAGCAGGGCGAGCAGTACCTCGGCCAGGGCCGAGAGCAGCGCCACCAGCACGGCGCCCGCGAAAACCTGCACGAAGTCACGCTGGGAGAGTCCGTCGACTATGAAGCGGCCCAGGCCTCCCCAGGCGACCAGCGCGGCCAGCGTCGCCGTCGCCACCACCTGGACGCCGGCGGTGCGGACGCCGGCCATCACCACCGGCATCGCGTTGGGCAGCTCGAGCCGGAGCAGGATCCGCCGCTCCCGCATGCCCAGGCCGCGGCCGGCGTCCCTCAGCTCGGGGTCGATGTCGCGCATGCCGACATAGCTGTTGGTGACCATCGGGGGGATGGCCAGGGCGACCAGGGCCAGAAAGGCCGGGGTGGCGCCGACGCCCACCAATTGGAGCGCGAAGACCAGGATCGCGAAGGAGGGGACGGCGCGGCCCACGTTGCTGACGTTGATCGCCAGGGCTCCCCCCCGCCCGTAGTGGCCGAGGGTGAGGCCGAGCGGGAGCGCGATCAGCGCCGCGGTCAGGAGCGCCGCCAGCGACATCACCACGTGCTCCTCGAGCCGGGTGGGGATGCCGCCCGGGCCCGACCAGTGGGCGGGGTCGGCAAGCCAGCTCACCACCTCGCCGAGGAAGCTCACTCCCGGCTCCAGGGCGTGGCGAGGCGCTGGGCCAGGCCCAGCCCGAGATCGGCCATGACCGCCAGCGCCACCGAGAGCACGATGCCGATGACCAGCGGGGTGCGGAAGTCGCGGATCAGGCCCTCCAGGATCAGCTTGCCCAGGCCGCCCTGGCCGAGCAGGGCCGTGATCGTCACCAGCCCGATGGTGGTCACGGTGGCGATCCGGACGCCGGCCAGGATCACCGGCAGGGCAAGCGGCAGCTCCACCCGGTACAGGCGCCGGAAGGGCCGGTAGCCCATGCCGTTGGCCGCGTCGCGGACGTCCGCCGGCACCCCGTCCAGCCCGACCACGATGTTCCGGACGAGGATCAGCAGAGTGTAGGCGACCAGCCCGATCTCGCTGGTCAGGATGGTCAGCCCGGTGAAGGGGACCAGGAGCGCGAACAGGGCCAGCGAGGGGATCGTGTAGAGACCACCGGTGAAGGCGAGGATGCCGTTGCGGGTGGAGCGGTAGCGCCAGGCCAGCAGGCCGACCGGGATCGCGATCAGGAGACCCGCCAGGACCGCGATCACGGTCAGTTCCACGTGCTCGACCAGGTCGGCCCAGATGTCGGGCACGTGGCGGCCCACGTAGTCCCACCTGATCCAGGGGTCGGGGACGGCGAGCAGCACCCGATAACTTTAGGGTTACTCAGCAATGCTCCGGCTCGACCAGGTCACCAAGCGCTACCCGGGCGGCCACACGGCCGTCCACGAGCTGACCCTCGAGGTCGCCGACGGCGAGACCTGCATCCTGGTCGGCCCCTCGGGCTGCGGCAAGACCACCACGCTGCGGATGATCAACCGCCTGATCGAGCCGAGCAGCGGCCGGATCGTCCTCGACGGCGAGGACGTCACCGCCATCGACCCGGTCCGGCTCCGCCTGAAGATGGGCTACGTGATCCAGCAAGTTGGTCTCTTCCCGCACCTGACGGTTGCCGACAACGTGGCCACGGTGCCCGACCTGATGGGCTGGGATGCGGCCCGAACCCGGACCCGGGTCGGCGAGCTGCTGGAGCTGGTCGGGCTGGAGGCGGGCCGCTACGCCTCTCGCTACCCGCACCAGCTGTCGGGCGGCCAGAGGCAGCGGGTGGGCGTGGCCCGGGCCCTCGGCGCCGATCCTCCGGTGCTGCTGATGGACGAGCCGTTCGGCGCCATCGACCGGGTCCAGCGCGACCGCCTCCAGAACGAGTTCTTGCGCATCCAGGCCCAGATGCGCAAGACGGTTGTCTTCGTCACCCACGACATCGACGAGGCGGTCAAGATGGGCGACCGGATCGCCATCCTCCGGGAGGGCGGCATCCTCGAGCAGTACGACACCCCGGCCCGGATCCTGGCCCAGCCCGCCTCCGAGTTCGTCGCCGGGTTCCTCGGCCCGGACCGGGGCCAGAAGCGGCTCTCGGTGGTCGCCATCGACCCCGGCCGGCTGGACAAGGCCACCCGCCACCACACCGACGCCCAGGTGCCCGTCGACGGGACGCTGGCCGACGCGCTCTCGGCGATGCTGCTCCACGACACCGACCGGGTCAGGGTCTGCCAGGGTGACCAGATCCTGGGCGTGCTGACCCTGCACGGCCTGCTCGAGACCGCCTCTCAGTCCTCGGGCGAGTAGGTCCTCTCACCGGCCCGGACGGCGACGCCCAGCCGGTTCTCGGGCGGGGCCAGCGGGCAGGCCCAGGCCGCGTCATAGTGGCAGGACGGGTGGTAGGCGTAGTTGAAGTCGATAATCACCCGGTCGGAGCCGGTTGTGACCTCCAGGCAGCCGCCGTCGGTGTTCTTGACGGTGTCGATCAGGTAGCGGCCGCCCCCGTACGTCTCCCGGCCGCTGGTGGCGTCCCGGAAGGGCACGAACAGGCCGCCCCCATAGCCCGCCATCGCCAGCACGCCCAGGGAGCAGGGCTCGCCGCCGAGCGCGAAGTGGAGCGCCCCGATCCTCCGGTAGTGGACGACCCCGTCCGGGCCCCCGGTATCGATGTCGAGCTCGGCGCCGTCGCTGCCCACCAGCCGGGCCGGGACCCGGTAGGCGGGATCGGCCGGAAACCACCGGAGGCCGCGGAATGCGGTGCGGGCGGCGGCCGGTATGGGCGAGCAGGGATGCTCAGCGAACAGCCGGTCACGGGCGCCGCGCCACCCCTCGAGGGTGGGCAGCCGGTAGGCATCGCCGACCTGGCGGCGCCAGTCGACGAGGTCGAGGTGGCCGTGAGCGAGGGCGGGATCGACCATGGATGAGCAGCGTAAGCAATCCCCGGCCGCCGAGCCGGTGAGCGGAGCCCGCCGGCGCTGGGTGCTGGTCGCCACCATCCTCGGCAGCGGCATCGTCTTCCTGGACGGGACCGTGGTCAATGTCGCCCTGCCCCGCATCGGTCACGACCTGCCCAGCCGCCTGCTGGGCACGCTGGAGGCGCAGACGTACGTCTACAATGCCTACCTGCTGACGCTCTCCGCGCTGCTGGTGCTGGCAGGGGCGCTCAGCGACCGCTACGGACGCCGGCGGATGTTCACGATCGGCCTGGCCGGCTTCGGGTTGGCGTCCGCCCTCTGCGGTGTCGCCCCCGGCATCGAGGCGCTGATCGGCTTCCGCATCCTCCAGGGCGCTTTCGGGGCTCTCCTGGTGCCGGGCTCGCTGGCGATCCTGCGGGCGGCTTTCGAGGGTGAGGAGCAGGGGCGCGCGTTCGGGCTGTGGGCGGCGGGGACCAGCGTGACCACGGTGGCGGGGCCGCTCTTGGGCGGCGTGCTCGTCGACGCGTTCACCTGGCGTCTGGTCTTCCTGATCAATGTGCCCCTGGTCCTGCTCGCCATCTACGCTGCCGTCAGGCACCTGCCCGAGAGCCGGGACGAGGCGGCTGCGGGCCGTTTCGACAGCCTCGACGCGCTGCTGTTCGGGGTGGCGGTGGGCGGCATCTCGTTCGGCCTCATCTACGGCGGCGAGCGTCGCTGGCAGGACCCCGCCGGCTACGTCCTGGTTGCGGCCGGCCTGGCGGCCGGCGCCCTGCTCCCGTTCACGCTGCGCCGCTCCACGCATCCCCTGGTGCCCCCGGCACTCTTCCGCTCGCGCAACTTCAACGTCGTCAACCTGGCCACGCTGGTGGTCTACGGCGCACTCTATGTCACCGGCTACTACCTGCCCCTGTTCAGCCAGGGGATGCTCGGCTACAGTGCCGCCGCGGCCGGGCTATCCGGGCTGCCGATCAGCCTCTGCCTGATCCTGCTCTCACCTCGCATCGGGCGCCTCAGTGCCCGATTCGGGCCGCGACCGTTCCTGGTCGCCGGCCCGCTCCTGATGGCGATCGGACTGGCCTGGCTGGTCCGCCTGCCCCAGGCCAGCGGTGCCTGGCGCCTGGAGCACGGCTGGCTGCCCCCGACCGGCTACTGGATCGACATCTTCCCCGCCGTCACGCTCTTCGGCCTCGGCCTGGCCGCGCTGGTGACGCCTCTGACCACCGCCCTGATGGGCTCGGTGAGCGGGGCCCAGGCCGGAGTGGCCTCGGCCTTCAACAACGCGATCTCCCGGGTCGGCCCGCAACTGGCCGGGGCGGCCATCTTCATCGGCGTCTCGGCCGTGTTCTTCGCGCGGCTGGGCTCCCACCCGGCCGGCGTCAGCCCGCTCAACCGGCCCCCCGACCCGGCCCTGGCCGGCCCGGTCCTGGCCGCCTCCACCGACGCCTTCCACCTGGCGATGGCGGTCTGCGTGCTTCTGCTGCTGGCGGGCGCCGCCATCTCGCTCGCCGCCGAGCACAGGCCGCGGGCCGCGGCCGGGGCGCCGCCCTCGCCCCAGCGCTTGGCGCAGTAGCCTTGCCGCCATGGCGGAGGGCGGGGTGGCGAGGACGGCGGGCCGGGAGGCGGCCTGAGATTGCCCGAGCAGCCGGTTCCTCTCGACGACGGCAACCCGGGCCGGGCCCCGCGGGCCCAGGTGGTGATCGGGATCGCGATCGCCGCCCCGCTCGCCGGCAGCGCCGTCTTCGCCTGGCCGGCAGTCACCTCCTCCTGGCGGCCGGCACTCACCCGCTGGCCTCGGCCGCCGGGGGAGCGACCTGGTCCAGCCGGCCGGTCCGGCTGCCCGCCGGCCGGTCACTGGTCAACGCCGTCCTGGCCCGAGGCCCGATGATCTGGGCGCTGGCCTCGGGTCAGCAGGGACCCGACCTCCGGCTGGTGGTGAGCCACGACGCCGGCGCTCACTTCGCGGAGGTGAGGGTTCCGCGCACGTCGGCCCAGCCGTAGGCCACTTCGAGCGCCTCGAACCCACCCCCGTACCGGTGCCACTTCTCACCCGCCGGGATTCCCCCCAGCCGCTCGTAGAAGCCGCGGGCGCCCGTGTTGGTCTTCAGCACCCAGGCCAGCAGCGAGGGCCGGCCCGCCTCCAGCATGGCTTCCGCGACCGCCCCCACCAGCCGGCGCCCGCGGCCGCGGCCCTGGGCCCCCTCCAGCAGGTAGATCGCGTACAGCTCAGCGAGGTGGCGGGGATCGGCGTCGCGCTCGTGGCCCCCCGACGCGAAGCCGACCACCGCCCCCGCCTCCTCGACGACGAAGACCGCGCTGCCCGGGCTGGTACCGCCCAGGATGGCCTCCCAGCGCCCGCCCTGTTCGGGCCCGTCCATGGCTCCCAGGTGCTCGTCCGAGATGAGGCCCCGATAGGTGGCCCGCCAGCTCGTCCGCAGCACCCGGGCGATCGCCGGACCGTCGCCGGGCCGCCCCCGTCTCAGCACACGCGCGCGCCGAGCCCGGCTCCCGCGGGTTTGCGGGACGCGCTCAGCACGCGAGTACCGGCTCCGGCGGGTTCAGTCAGCGGCCTGCTCGGCGGCCTCACCCTCCTGGACGATGTCGCCGCTGGTGAAGAGGATGCCCTGCAGAGTCTCGCGCCAGGTCGGGCGCCGGCGGAGCAGGTACTCGAGGTCCATCCCGAAGTGCTTGAACTCCTCCTTCTGGGCGTCGGCCATGATCGCCCGGGCCTCAGGGTCGGCCTCGACGGCGATCCGCTGCTCATACCAGCCGATCGCCTCCGTCTCCTCCTGGAGGGAGGTGATCATGCGCGCGAACGTGCGGATCTCGGGCGGCAGCTCGGCGGCGGGTTCGTGGTACTGGTTGGTGGGCATGGCTGGAGCGTAAGCCCGGACCGCGCCGCGCCGCTACCGGCCGGCGCGCTTGCGCCTGATCTTCAGCGCCACGTCCAGCCGATCGTCGAACCTCCAGTTGGCCTCCGCCTGGGCCACGCTGCCCAGCAGGTCGGCGAGCTGGGCCTGGAGGTCGATGGCGGCGGCCGAGGGCGCGCCGGCGGGTGGTCGGGGTGAGGGTCTCGACGCTGGCAGGCGGGGAATCATGGCGACATTCACTCCTGATGAATGGGCTACTTTCTGATAGCCATTCTATCATGAACTACCCGTGGCGGATGTACGCTTCCGCTTGCGGGCTCGGAAGCGTTCGGCCTTGGCACGGTTGCCACACTCGTCCATCCGGCACCAGGTGCTGGAGCGGTTCTTGGAGGCGTCATAGAAGACCCACCGGCAGCTGTGCCGCCGGCAGGCCTTGAGCCGGCCCCAGCTGCCGGTCGCCATCGCCCCGAAGACGGCCGCGATGATGGGCCCGAGGGCATGCTCCACGGAGCCCGCGGGGGCTTCCGACTCCAGCCGGACCATTCCTCCGGCCGCGAAGCGAGCCCGCAGCTGGGACTGGCCGGCAGCCCGGTTGAGAATGCCTAGGTCGACCGCGTAAGTGGGGCCGCCGTTGTTGGCGAGGGCCAGGCCCCGGATCGCCTCCCGGAGGCCGAGCGCGCGCTGGTGGGTCTGCGCATCGATGCCGCCAGTCACCTCCAGGCCGTGCGCCCCCAGCCAGGCCGCGAGCGCGGCCGGATCGGGGATGTGGTCGGCAACGTCCTCGAGATCGGCCGTGTTCACGTACCGCTGGACCACCTCCAGCTCGCCCGGGGCCGGAGCCTTGGCCGGTGAGACCATCGATCCACATCATAGCCTCAAATCGCACCAGTCAAGCTCTTTACCGGTTATGCTAACTAGCATTCCTGGTTAGGAGGTTGTGATCCATGACTGACTACGCGTGGTGGGAGGCGACCCGGCACCGGCTCGAGCGAGTCTGGAAGGAGGCCGAGGCCCGGGCCCGGCGGGCGGCGGCGGCGGGACGCTTTGCAGCCGACGAGGAGATCGTGATCTCGCGGGAGGGCGGAGGCCGGGCCTAGAGCGCTCCGCTGGCGCTCCGCTTCATGGAGGAGGCAGGCCTCCCCCATGGGCCCCCTCCGCTCATTGCAGGTTGGGAGTCGTTTCTCTCAACACTCACACAGCTGGAATGAAC
>JBBSHA010000009.1:0-18706 GCA_038253595.1 Candidatus Dormibacterales bacterium | reverse complement strand
TGCCCTCCTGCATGCGGGCGCCGCCCGACGCCGCCACCAGGATGTAGGGCAGCCGCGCCGCCGCCGCCGCCTCGAAGCTGCGAGCCAGGCGCTCGCCGGCGACGATCGAGAGGGTGCCCCCCACGAAGCGGAAATCGAAGACTCCGAGCCACGCCGGCCGGCCGTCCAGCTCCGCCGTGCCCACCCGCACCGCCTCGTTGAGGCCCTCGGCCCGCGCCTGGTCCAGCGTCTCCTGGTAGGGCTTGGGCACCCGCCACTCGAGCAGGTCGTGCGGGCGCACGTCGCCCCAGCGCTCCTTCCAGGTGGTGTCGTCGGCGAGGAGCGCGATCCAGGCGTCGGCGTGCATCCGGAAGTGATGCCCGCAGGCGCAGACGTACGCCTGCTCCCGCAGCTCCTCGGCCGCCACCGCGCCGCCGCAGCTGGGGCAGTTGCTGGTCAGGCCGATCGGCGGCAGCCGGGTGCCGCTGAGGCTGGGGCTCAGACCGAGAGGCCCCCGTCCACCACCAGCGTGTGCCCGGTGATGAAGCCGGCCGCCGGGCTGCACAGGAATGCGACGGCGGCAGCGACGTCCTCCGGGGTGCCCTCGCGGTGGAGCGGGGTCTGCTCGACGATCGCCTTCACCATCTCGTCCGTGACCGAATTCGTGGTCAGCTCGGTGCGCACGTAACCCGGGGCTACCGCGTTGACGGTGATGTTGCGGGAGCCCATCTCCTTGGCGATGGAGCGGGTGAACGCGATCAGGCCGGCCTTGGCGGCGGCGTAGTTGGCCTGGCCTGCGTTGCCGGTGATGCCGACGATCGAGCTCATGTTCACGATCCGGCCCCAGCGCGCCCGCATCATGCCCATCATCACCGCCTTGGTGGTGTGGAAGGCGCTGCTGAGGTCGGTCTGGATGACGTGGTCCCAGTCCTCGGTCTTCATCCGCAGCAGCAGGTTGTCGCGCACTGCGCCGGCGTTGTTGACCAGGATGTCGACCTGACCGATCTCCTTGACCATGGCCGCCACCGCCACCCCGTCGCCGACGTCGCAGCGGACGGCGGTGCCCCCGATCTCGGCCGCCGTCCGCTCGGCGGCCTCGGCGTCGCCGCGATAGGCGACGTGGACCTCGGCGCCCATGCCCGCCAGGGCCAGCGAGACGGCCCGGCCGATGCCCTTGCCACCGCCGGTCACCAGCGCCACCCTGCCCTCGAGCTCGCCGGGCATCTAGGCGGGCACTCCCTCCGCGAAGTCGACGAACAGCTCGTCGGCGTTCCAGGTGGCGATCCCCGGAATGTGCTTGGCGGCCAGAGAGGCGAGGACCCGGCCGGGGCCCAGCTCCACCACCGTCCCCACCTGCATCCGGCGGATGGTGACCATGGTCCGCGCCCAGTCGACCGGTCGCAGCAGGTGGTTGCCGAGCTCGCTGCGCAGCCCCCGCACCGACTTGACGGCGGCGCCGGTGGCATTGGCCAGCACCGGGATGTCGGGCATCCGGATCGGCAGCCGGTCGACCACCGCCTTGAAGGCCGCCCCGGCCACCGCCATCAGGGGCGAGTGGGCGGGCAGCGGGATGGTCAGGATCAGCGCCCGCCGGGCCCCGGCCGCGAGCGCCAGCTGCTCGGCCCGCTCGATGGCCGGCAGCTGGCCGGAGAGGACGAACTGGACGTCGGCGTTGCGGTTGGCCATGTACAGCTCGCCCTCGCCGGCCGCCTGGTGGCGGATCACCTCCACGGCGGCCTCGTCGAGCCCGACCACGGCCAGCATGCCGCCGTGGCTGTCGGTAACAGCCTCCGACATGATCCGGCCCCGCTCCTTGACCAGCAGGAGGGCTGTCTCCCAGGAGATCCCCCCCGCCGCCGCAAGGGCCGTGAACTCGCCCAGCGAGTGGCCCGCCATCAGGCGCACGTTCTCCATCCCGTAGCTCTCGCGCCAGATCTCGTAGGCGGCCCAGCAGACCGTCATCACGCAGGGCTGGAGCACCTCGGTGCGGTTCAACTCCTCGGCCGGGCCCTCGAAGCATAGCCGGCGGACCGGCATCCCCAGCACCTCCTCGGCGCGCTCGAACGCGCGCCGGGCCGCGGGGTAGCGGTCGTGGAGCCGGCGCCCCATCCCGGGCCGCTGCACGCCCTGGCCGGGGAAGAGGAGCGCCACCGGGCCGCTCAGGATCACTCCCATTCGAGCAGGCACGCCCCCCACGTGACGCCGCTGCCGAAGCCGGCCATGAGGACCCGGTCGCCGCTCTTCAGCCGGCCCTCGCGGACCGCATCGGCGAGGGCCAGCGGGATCGAGGCCGTGGAGGTGTTGCCGTACTCCTCGATGTTGCAGGCCACCTTCTCCATCGGCAACCCCATCCGGTTGGCGGCCGCCTCGATGATCCGGCGGTTGGCCTGGTGGGGCACCCAGAGGTCGATGTCCTCGACCGTCAGCCCGGCCTCCTCGGCGCAGGCGAACGCCTGCCGGATGAAGATGTCGACCGCGAACTTGTAGACCTCCTGGCCCTTCATGTCGATGATTGGACGCTCGGTGTCGGCGGTGTAGGCGCCCCGGGGGACGTCGCCGCAGGTGACCTGCTCGTAGCCGCGGCCGTCGGCGCCGAGGCACCAGCTCAGGAAGCCGGCCCCGCCGGCGGCCGGGCGCAGCACCGCCGCCCCGGCGCCGTCCCCGAAGATGACGCCCGTGGTCCGGTAGCTGAAGTCGATCATCCGGGTCAGCACCTCGGCGCCGATCACGAGCACGTTGTCGAAGCGGCCGCTGGCGACGAAGGTCTCCGCGGTCGCCATTCCATACACCCACCCCGTGCAGGCTGCCAGCAGGTCCCAGGCGGCGGCGCCGGGGGCGCCCAGCTTCTCCTGGACTCGGCAGGCGACGCTGGGAAAGGGGCCATCCGGCGAGGAGGTGCCGACCAGGATCAGGTCCAGCTCATCGGCCCTCATGCCAGCGTCGTCGAGAGCGCGCCGAGCAGCCACGGTGGCCAGCTCGAAGGTGGTCGTGCCCGGCTCGGCGACGTGCCGGCGGTGGATGCCCGTGCGCTCCCTGATCCAGGCATCCGACGTGTCCATCATCGATTCCAGGTCGCGGTTCGAGTAGACCTTGTCGGGTGCGTAGGAGCCGATGCCCGCGATCGCGACCGGGCGCCCGCTGCTTTTGAAGGTCTTCAGGGTCACCGCGTCCGAGCGGACCCGCGGGGCCGAGCGAAGCGCCATTGGCTACGCCTCCGCCTTCTCGGCCCGGTCGGCCTCCAGGAAGGTCCACAGGTCGCCCACGTTCTTCATGCCCTCCAGCGTCTCCTCGGGCAGCTCCACGTCGTACTTGTCCTCGACCGCGGCGATCAGCTCGACCAGGTCGAGCGAGTCAGCGGCGAGGTCCTTGGCGAAGCTCACGCCCAGCTGCACCTTATCCGGCTCCACGCCGAGGATCTCGGCGGCCAGCGCCTGCAGCTCTTCGAATTTCAACGCCTGTGCCATATCGGTTGTCCTCCTCTCCAGATGACTGATTCCAAATCAATCATCAGTTCAGCTCGGGCTTGCGGATGACCAGGGTGGCGTTGTGGCCGCCGAAACCGAAGGAGTTGGACATCGCCACGTCGACCGCGGCTTGCCGGGCCTTGTTGGCAACGTAGTCGAGGTCGCACTCGGGGTCCTGGTGGTCGAGGTTGATGGTCGGCGGCAACATCCCCTGATCGATCGCCATGACGCAGGCCGCCGCCTCCATGGCCCCGGCGGCGCCCAGCAGGTGGCCGTGGACCGACTTGGTGGAGCTGATCGCCAGCTTGTGGGCGTGGGCTCCGAAGACGTCCTTGATGGCCCTCGTCTCGGCCAGGTCGCCGAGCTTGGTCGAGGTGCCGTGGGCGTTGACGTAGCCGACCTCCTCGGGCGCCACGCCCGCCTTCTGGAGCGCCCGCCGCATGGCCCGGATGGCGCCGTGGCCCTGCGGGTGGGGGGCGGTGAAGTGGTACATGTCAGCTGTGGCGCCGTAGCCGGCGATCTCGGCGAGAATGCGGGCGCCCCGCTCGCGGGCCAGCTCGAAGTCCTCCAGCACCAGCATCACGCCGCCCTCGCCCATCACGAAGCCGTCGCGGCCCAGATCCCAGGGCCGGCAGGCCTTCTCGGGCTCGTCGTTGCGTTCGCTGACGGCCTTGATCTGGCAGAAGGCGCCCATGGTGAGCGGGGTGATGGTCGCCTCGGCGCCCCCCGCCAGCATGGCCCGGGCATCCCCCCGCTTGATGATCTCGGCGGCCTCGCCGATGCCGTGGCCGGACGAGGCGCAGGCGCTCACGATGGCGTAGTTGGGACCGCCGGCGCCGGTCTGCATGGCGACGATGCCGGCCGCCATGTCGGCGATCATCATCGGCACGGTGAAGGGGGAGATCCGGCGCACGCCGCGCTCGATGAGCGCGGTGTGGTTGCGCTCGATCTCCTCCATGCCGCCGATGCCGGAGGAGACGATGACGCCCACGTCGTCGGGCTCCATCGCCGCCGGGTCGAGACTGGCCTGCGCCAGCGCCTGGCGGGCCGCGGCCAGCGCGAACTGGCAGTAGCGGCCGATGTGGCGCGCCGTCTTGCGGTCCATGTACTGCTCGGGCTGGAAGTCCCGGACCTCGGCCGCGATCTTGGTGCTGTAGTTGGTGGTGTCGAAGTGGGTGATCGGGCCGACGCCGGAAACGCCCTCGACAAGGTTGGACCAGACGGTCTCCTGGTCGTTGCCGATCGGCGTTATAAAGCCGAGCCCGGTCACGGCCACGCGGATGCCGTTGCTTTTGCTCATTGCCCTCCAGCCTACGGACCTCGCGTCTAAGTTACCTCTGCCCGGTGGAGTAAAAGTCCAGCTGTGGAGTGGACGCGGTGTCGAAATCCGGCTGCCTGCTGGTGCCGGCTGTCAGACCAGGCGCCGGAGGTCGAGCGCCAGATGCAGCCGCTGCCGGCGGCCGGTATCGCCGAGATCGCCGACCAGCCCCTGGAGCTTGTCCATTCGGTAGAGGACTGTGTGCCGGTGGAGGCCAAGGGTGGCGGCGGCGAGCTTGACCGAGCCGTGGGCCAGGAAGGTCTCCAGGGTGTCCAGCAGCACCCCCTTGGGGTCGGCGGCGACCAGACGGCCCAGCATGTGGTCCACGTAGCGCTCGGCGACCAGCGGGTTCTGGGCCAGCACCAGGTAGGGGGCCAGCTCGTCGTGGCTGTGGAGCAGGGCCTCGGGCTTGAGCCGGCGCCCGATGTCGACCGCCTGCTGCGCCTCCAGGTACGAGCGCGAGATGCCGCGCAGGCCAGCGTGCTCGCCCCCCAGGCCGGCCCGGATCCGGCCCCGGCCGTGGCCCCGGGCCTCCCCCAGCAGCCGCTCCAGCCCGGCCTGGCCGGCCGGCCAGAGCACCACCAGCGTGTGGGGATCGGTGACGTCGGCGAGGGCGAGTCCGGGCAGGGCCAGGGCGCCCAGCAGATCCCGCACCGCGTCGTCGCTCTTGATGACCAGGGCCAGGTAGGTGGCGGCCAGCGGCTGGTTCAGGGCCAGGGCCTGCTTCTGGACGGCCAGTTCGCTGTCGAACGTGTCGCTGATCAGCGAGTGGAAGAGCCGGGTGCGGGCCCGGGTGCCGCGCAGCATGTGCTGCTCGCGGGCGTGCAGGTAGGTGCGGGTGACCTCGGCGGCGACCTGGTCGAGGGCGGCGAAGACGTAGTTGGCGGTGGCCACCATCGCCTCCGGGGAGGCGTTGTCGGGGTGGCCGCGCCAAGCGGCCAGGATGGCATCCCAGGCGACCCGGGCGGCGATCCGGTAGGCCGCCAGCACGGGCTCCATCGACTGCGAGCCGCGCGCCTGGAGGATGCCCAACTGGGCCACCTCCCGCAGCTCGCGGGGGGTCGCCGGCCGGGCCTCGCGGGCGGTGGCCAGGAACAGGTCGAGGCCCGCCTCGCAGGCCCTCGCGATGGCGTCGGGGCGGGGGGGCGCCCCCGTCGAGTCGTCCCAGCGCACCAGCATGATCACCGCCCGGGCCATGTGCCGGGCCAGGCCCGGGCGGCGCCGGGCGATCTCCTCGATGAGGCTGTCGGGAAGGGCCAGATTCGACTTCGAGGCCAGCCTGGCCATCACAGCCGAGTTTACCGCTGCCGGCTGTGCTCCTTCACGAAGTCCAGGATCTGCCGCCAGGAGTCAGCGCTCGCGGCCTCGAACTCGCTGGAGCTGCGGTCGAAGAAGGAGTGGGGGGCGCCCGGGTAGACCATCATCCGGTGCTCGACCCCGGCGCCGGTCAGCTCCCCGTCGAACCTCTCGAACTCGTCCTGCGGGGTGGAGTCGGCGCCGGCGATCAGCATCAGCAGCGGCACCCGCATCCGGTCGAGGAACGGGCGGCTGCGCGCCGGCCGGCCGTAGAAGCCGATGCAGCCCGCCAGCCCGTGGCCCGCGGCCGACTGGTTCCAGGAGTTGGAGCCACCGAAGCAGAAGCCGGTCGTGAACACCGAGTGGATCTCCCCCATCTCCCCCGAGCGCAGGTGCTCCACGGCGGCGCGGGTGTCGGCGGCCACCCCCTCGGGTGTGGTGCGCTCGACATGGGGCCCGTACTCGAAGGCCTCGCCGCGCTCGTCGTCCCCCGCCGTGCGCCCGAAGTAGTCGATGGCCACGGCGTCGATCCCGGTCTCGGCGAAGCGCTGCGCCAGCTCCCGGTAGAAGGGATGGAGGCCGCGCACGTCGGGGAGGACGACCATTCCGGCGCCGTTGGGCCGGGCCGCCCGGGCGAAGTGGGCCAGCAGCCGGTTGCCGTCGCCGGCGGTGAGGTGAATGTCGCCCTGGTCGGCGGCGGCGCCCCCCACCGGCGGCAGAGGCGGTCGAGCGTCATTCGAGTAGCATATTTGCCGCTAATCCTCCCACATGCGGGTGGAGAGCACGGGGTTCCAGAGCCAGGACGTGCGCCGGTTCGTGGACGAGCTGGCGGCCCACGAGCGCGACCTCCTCGCGGGCCGGCTGGAGCGGGCGTCGGAGCGCCTGGCCGGGCTGGCGCTGCGGCTGGCGGGCGTCGCCGTGGGTGCCGCCGGTGCCGGCGCCGACGATTGGACCGCCGTCGAGGTGCTGGCCCACATCGCGGCGCTGTCCAAGTTCTACGGCATGGTCGGTTACAAGGTCGGCACCGGAGCCCTGACCGAGATCGACCTGCTCGGCCAGGTCGGCCAGCGCGACGTCGTCGGCGAACAGCTGGCCCGCCTGCCGGCTCCCCAGCTGGTCGAGATGGGCCTTGGCCGACCAGCGCCGGACCCTGGAGTGGCTGCGCTCCGCCGCTCCCGAGCAGCTGCGAAGGTCGTGCGCCACCGGGGAGGGCGACTCCCTCACCGCCGAGGACTTCCTGCGCCTGCCCCTCTGCGCCCACCTGGAGGTGCACCTGGATCAGCTGGAGCGCGCCCTGCCGGAGTGAACAGCGCCGGACCCGTGCCCGGCCTCCGCCCACCTGCCCAGCTCACTCGCCCGGTGTAGGCTAACCTGATAGTCCGAATATAAGCCTAGATAGAGCGATAATGGTCATTGTGAACGCCCCCTGGATCCTGGACCCGGACCCCCCGGCGGTGGCCGGGGTGGCGGGCGCCGGCCTGCGGCCCCGCCCATGATCGGCGCCCGGCCCTACCCGGCCGCCCGCCCCCCCGCAACCCCCCGCCGGCGGCCTCGCGCCCGGCGCTGGCTGGGCCGTTTCCTGGTCGCCATCGGGCTGCTCCTGATCGGCGCCTTTGCGGGCGACATGGGCGTCGGCCTCTACCAGGAGAACCAGCTGAACCGGACCTGGGACAGCCAGCGGGCCGCTCTGGGGCGACCCCCGGACGGGGCTCCGCTGCGCGCCGACGCTCCCGACCCGCTGCCCAGGCCGGCCATCGACCCGCGGCCGGTCGACGGCGTCGACTTCGCCATCACGGTGCCCAAGATCGGATACCACGCCGCCGTCCAGGAGGGCACCGACTTGAAGGTGCTGGCCAGCGGTCCCGGACACTACAGCGAGCTTTCCTGGCCGGGCCAGCCGGGCAACGTCGGGGTCGCCGCCCACAACGTCTACTGGATCCGGTTCGACGACCTCCAGGCCGGCGACCAGGTCAAGCTGGAGACCCGCTGGGGCGACTACACGTACGAGGTCACCGGCAAGACCATCGTCAACCCCGACGATCGCACCGTGCTGCTCAAGGGTGGCCCCCAGCGGCTCACGCTGACCACCTGCTGGCCGCTGTGGGCGGGCGCGTTCGCCGGCCAGCGGCTGGTCATCTTCACCAAGCAGGTCGACCCCGCCCCGACCGCGTCCTAAATCCGGCCCGGTCCGGCTGGCCGCTGTCGTTGCCACCCGCGAGCGGCGGCCGGCGCTGTCGGTATGTAGTCTGAGCGGCGACATGGAGCAGGCGGTGGCGCTGGTCGGGGTCCACAAGAGCTTCGGCTCCGTCGCCGCGGTGCGGGGCGTCGACCTGGCCATCGAGCGAAGCGAGGTGGTGGCCATCCTGGGTCCGAACGGAGCCGGCAAGACCACCGCGATCAGCCTCATGCTCGGGCTGCGCCGGCCGACGTCGGGCCAGGCGCTGCTGTTCGGGATGGAGCCCGCCGATCGCCGGGCCCGCAGCCGCTGCGGGGTGATGCTGCAGGAGTCCGGGGTCAGCGGCTCCCTGCGTGTGGGCGAGCTGGTCGACCTCTTCCGGGCCTACTACCCGCGGCCTATGCCGGCGGCGCGGGCGATCGCCATGGCCGGCCTCCAGGAGCAGGTCAGGATCCAGAGCAGCAAGCTCTCGGGCGGCCAGCGCCAGCGCCTCTACTTCGCCCTGGCGGTGTGCGGAGACCCCGATGTGGTCTTCCTCGACGAGCCCACGGTGGGCATGGACGTGGAGGCGCGGCGGGCATTCCTGGCCGGCATCCGCGACTTCGCCGCGGCCGGCAAGACCATCGTCCTGACCACCCACTACCTGGAGGAGGCGGACGAGCTGGCGCGCCGGATCGTGGTCTTCGACCGAGGCCTGGTGATCGCCGACGCCACCCCGGCCGAGATCAAGTCCCGGGTCGCCGGCAAGCGGGTCAGCTTCGAGACCGACGCCGCCTTCACCGAGAGCGATGTGGCCGGGCTGCCGTACAGCTCCTTCGAGGCCGGAGGCGGCGGCCGGGTTCGCATCCTGACCCAGGATCCCGAGGGCCTGCTCGCGGCCCTCTTCCGGAGCGGCCGCCCGATCCGCGACCTGGAGGTGGTGGGCGCCGACCTGGAGGAGGCCTTCCTGACCCTCACCTCGCGCGAGCGGGCGCCGGCGTGAGCACCGCCGCCCCCGCCGCCACCGCGTCCACGCTGGGGATGATCGGCGCCCAGAGCCGGGCGATGGTCATCGCCTACTGGCGGGTGCCCGCCTTCGCGATCTTCTCGCTGGTGCTGCCGATCATGTTCTTCACCTTCTTCGGGCTTCCCCACGCCCGGGAGAAGCTGGCCAACGGGACCTCGGTCGGTGCCTACCTGCTGGGCTCGTTCGGGGCGTACGCGGTGAGCAGCGTAATGGTCTTCAACTTCGGGATCGGCCAGGCCACCGCCCGCGCCCAGAAGATCGACCTGCTCCAGAGGGCGACCCCGCTGCCGCCCTTCGTCACCATCGTCGCCAACGTCATCAACGCCCTCTCCTTCGCCCTGGTCTCGCTGCTGGTGCTCTTCGCGTTCGTCTTCGTGGCGGGCGGAGTCCGGCTCTCGGCGGCAACCTGGGTCACGCTGACCGTGCGCCTGCTGTTCGGTGCGCTGCCCATGATCGGGCTGGGGATGGCCATAGGCTACTCGTCGGGGGTCAACGCCGCCCCCGCCCTGGCCAACCTGATCTATCTGCCGATGTCGTTCGCGTCGGGTCTGTTCATCCCGCTCAACCAGATGCCGGACTTCGTGCAGAGGATCGGCCCCTTCCTGCCCACCTACCACTACGGCCAGCTGGCCTGGAACACCGTCGGCGGCGCCGACGAGAGCGTGACCCGGGCGGTGCTCTGGCTGGCCGGCTGGACGCTGGTCCTGTTCGCGGTGGCCCTGCGCGCCTACCGGCTGGAGGCCACCCGCAAGTTCGCGTAGCAGGCTGATGAAAAAGGAGTTCGGCAGATCTGCGGCGCCCATGCGGCCCATCTGCGGCGTCACCTTCTGCGGTCCTCGCTTACGCACTCAAAGTGCGCGCGCTCCGGTGCTCGGCTCATCCTTGTACCTGGACCACCTGGACACCGCAGCCCTCGCCGGCCTCTTTCATCACCCTGCTAGCCTGCCGGCCGCTCAGGCCGGGAACGCCTCCTCGCCGAAGAGCTCGAGGTAGCGGCCGGCGAACTCGGGCGCCGAGTAGGAGTGCTCGACCGTGCCCGTCTGCTCGACCACGTAGCTGGCGGCCAGCGCGGCGACGCGTCCGGCCCGGGCCGGGCTGAGGCCCCGGAGCAGCCCGACCACCAGACCGGCCCGGTAGGCATCGCCGGCGCCCACGGCGTCCACCTCCTGGCGCGCCGGGGCGGCCGGCACCGTGACCGAGCCCGACCGGGATTCGATCGCCGAGCCGTCCCGGCCGTGGGTGGTGACCACCATCTCGGCCAGCTCCAGCAGGCCCGCCGAATCGCGGCCGGTGCGCTGCCGGACCAGTTCCAGCTCGTAGTCGTTGCCAATCAGGATCCAGGCCCCGCGGGCTCCCTCCTCGAGGTCCTCGCGGCTCATGTGGGGAAGCTGGTGGGCGGGATCGAAGACGAACGCCACCCCACGCTCCCGGCACTCCCGGACCAGCCTGAACATGGCCTCCGGAGCGTTGGGGCCGACGATCACCGCCGCCGGCGCCGGCACCGTGTCGTCCAGCCCCAGCATGGCCGCCCGGAGCATGGCGCCGCCGTAGTAGCCGGTGATCTGGTTGGCGTTGAGGTCGGTGGTGGTGAAGCCGGTCGCGGTGTGCTCGTCGGGCAGGATCCGAAAGCCGCGGCAGTCGACGCCCATCCCCTCCATCCAGGTCCGGTAGTCGGCGGCGTCGGCGCCCGCGGTGGCCAGGATCGCGGCCGGCTGGCCGAGCAGCGCCATCGTGTAGGCGTAGTTGCCGGCCACCCCGCCCCGCCGCTTCTCCATCGAGTCGACCAGGAAGCTGAGGTTGATGACGTGGGCCTTGTCGGGAAGGATGTGGTCGCCGAAGTGGCCCTTGAAGGTCAGGATGTAGTCGAAGGCGACCGACCCGGTCGCGACCACCGTCATGGCCGCCTGAGGATAGAGGACTCCCCGAACGGCCAGCCGGTGCGGGGAGGGGGCGCCCCCTCCTGAGAGGACGCCCCCGATCGGGACCCTGTTTGGGTCAGGCGCTCCGCTGCGCCTGGGTGCTGGTCCGGGGCGCGCGGCGAGCGCTGGTCCGGGGCGAGCGCCGGACCGCCTTGCGGGCGGTGGGGGTCGTGTTGGCCACGGCCCTGCGGACGGGGGTCTCGGTGCGGCGGCCTCCGTTGCGCACGGGCGGGGTGGTGACGCCGTCCAGCTTGCGCAGCGAGCGGAGGGCGTTGCCGACCTGGCCGTTCACGAACTCCAGGTAGCGGAAGGCGACCTCGCCGACGGCGTCCTGGCGGCGGGCCCGGGACTTGACCACGCGGAAGCCGGCCAGCACCAGGCGCTCGGCGATGGTGCCGTCAGCCAGCGCCGCGGCCTTGTCGGCGGTGTGGTTCACGGTGGTGGTGGCGCGGCGCCGGGCCTGGGTGTTGGCGGGCTGGCCCTTGCGCTCCAGGCGGCGAACCTGGCGGCCGGCGGCCTGGACGGGATTGGCGGCGGCCTCGACGACGCTGATCACCGCTCCGGTGGTGGTGTCGGCGGCCTGGCGGGACAGCTCTTCAACCTTGACATTCATGCTTGGATCACCTCTGTTTGGATTGCCGGGTGGATGGACGTCATTCTGACGCCCTGCGTCAATAATGACAGCGTTAACGCGTCGCGTCAAGCACGGCCAGGCGCTGGATGAGCTCGTCGGCGAACTCGCCGAAGACGTCGTAGTGGGCCACCCGGCGCTGCTTCTCGGGCTGGACCCACTCGGCCCGCAGCCCGTGCCGGCGCCCCCACTCGACCAGCAGCGGCCGGAGTCCGATCACGTGCAGGAAGGGCTTGCGCATGGGGATGCCGCGGGGTGAGACGGTGCCGTCGTAGCTGTCCAGGTTGCGGTGGATGGCGATCCCGCCTGCCTCGGCAAAGGCGATCGCCTCACGCACCCGGCGGCGCTCGAAGTACCGCTCGGGCAGCCGGCCCGACGGCCCCCCGGTCGGGTCTACCGGCGGTCCGGACACAGGGGCCGGTAGGCGCACAGGAAGCAGGGCCGGTCGCGGTGGCGGGGACCGAGCTCGAAGTCGCCGGCGCCGATCCGGCCGGCCGCCGCGACCACCCGGACCTCGGCCCCGGCCGGGTCGGGGGAGACCTCGATCGCCTCCGAGCGGCGGAGGTCGAAGATCACCAGCCGGGGATTCAGGCTTCCCGGCAGCAGACCCCGGCCGGCGGCCAGGCCGTAGAGCCGGAGCTGGGTGGAGTAGGTCTCGAGCAGGGCCGGGTCGAGGCGGGCATTGCTCTTGTAGTCGACCAGTACGGTGCCACCCGAGACCTCGCAGACCCGGTCCACCAGGCCCCGCACCCGCACCCCAGGCAGGCGAAGGTTGAACTCGACCTCGGCGCCCAAGGTGGCGGCCCCGGCCAGCGGGTGGGCCAGGTAGGCGGCCAGCAGCGCCCGGCCCGCCTCCGGCCCCGAATACAGGCCGAGCAGGTCGCCGCCCCCCGTGTGCCAGGCGGCGAGCGCCTCGTGGACGGCCGCCCCCAGCTCGGCCGACCCGCTGCCGGCGCGGGCACCGCGCATCTGGAGAGCGTCCGGGGGGGCCGGCACCCGCCACACGTCCTGGAAGCGGTAGCGGACCGGGCAGACCTCGTACTGGTGAAGCTGGGAGAAGGACAGGCGGACCTCGGCGGGACGGGCCGGGGCGGGCGCGGCGGCGGCCCGGCGCAGCCTCTCCAGGCGCTCGGCGATGCGCGCCACATCGCGCCCCGGGCGGCCCCCCGGCGCGGCCTCCCCCGCGCCCGCCGGCGTCGCCACCGCCAGCTCCAGCTGCTCGGACTGGACGACGCGGGCCGCCTCTGGGTGGTTCAGTGCCCACTGCAGCAGCTCGGCGAAGTGGTCGTCGTCCTCGACGTCGACGTCCTCAGCCGCCGCCTCGGGCCGGCTGGCGCTGACGTAGAGCAGATCGCGGGCCCGGGTCAGCGCCACGTAGACCGTGCGCCGCCGCTCCTGCCGGGCCAGGACCAGTGATGGGGCGCCCGGCAGGTGGGTCCGGAAGCGGGGATGGCGGTCATTCCGCCACCACTTCATGACAAAGCCCAGGTGGTCGGGGTCGAAGAACAGCTTCTCGGTGTCGCGGGGGTTGGGACGGCGCACGTTGACCAGGAAGACGACCGGGAATTCGAGGCCCTTGGCCCCGTGGACGGTGAGCAGGCGCACCGCCTCCGCGGCGCCCCCCTCCGCCTCGCCGACCGGGATGGTTGCCTCCATGATCTGGTCCAGGTGGGCCACGAAGTCCTGGAGGCCGGCCAGCACCGAGTCGCGTTCGAAGCGGGCGGCCATCTGGAACACCTTGCGCAGGTTGAGGATGGCTCGGGGACCCTCCCGGGAAGCCCGCAGCTGGGCATGCCGGAGGTACCCGCTCTCCTCCAGGAGCCGGTTCAGGAGGTCGGCGACGGTGAGCCCGTCGCGGGCCGCCCCCAGCCCGTCGGTGACGTCCAGCACCCGCTCCGCGCGCCTGGCCAGCGGCCGGCTCAGCTCCGGCCAGCCCTCGGCCCGGGCCTCGTCCAGGCAGTCACGCAGGCGCATGCCGCGGCGCCCGAAGCGGCGCCTGGCCAGCGCGTACATGGGGGCGTCGCCGGCCCTCACCAGCGGGCCCTGCACCACCCGCACCAGCGCCCCGTCGTCCATCGGGTCGGCGGTGACCCGGAGCAGGGCCAGCACGTCCTTCACCTCCTCGCGATCGAAGAAGCCGGAGCCGCCGGAGGTGACGTAGGGGATGCCGTGCCGGCGCAGCTCCTCCTCGAAGTCGCGGGGCAGCTGCTTCACCGAGTGGGCGAGGACGGCGATGTCCGCGTAGGGGCGGCCGGCGGCGGCCAGCCGGGCGATCTCGGCCGCGACCAGCCGGGCCTCCCGGCGCGGGTCGGCGGCCATCATCAGCGCGGTGCAGATGCCGCCCGAGCCGCGCGCGGCCACCAGGTCGGGCTCGGTCTCAAAGTCGGGGTCGCGGCGGATGAAGGCGGTCGCCAGGTCGAGCACCTCCTGGAAGCTGCGCCGGTTCACGGTCAGGGGCAGCCGGGCTCCCGGGAACCGGCTCCGGATGTTCTCGATCTCGGCGTCGCGCCAGCCGTAGATGGCCTGCTTGGCGTCCCCGACCACGGTCACGTTGCCGAACTCGGGCTCCGGCCGGGCCAGCAGGCGGATCAGCTCCAGCTGGATCCGGTTGGTGTCCTGGAACTCGTCGACCAGGATCGACCGGAAGCGCTCACGGCAGCGGGCCCGGAACTCGGGCACCTCGCGGAGGGCGGCGATCACAGCCAGGATCAGGTCGTCGAAGTCCATCCGGGCCGCCTCGGACAGCCAGGCCTGGTAGGCGGCGTAGACCGTGTGCAGGACGTGGATGGCCTCGGCCTCGGCGCGGGCTGACAGCTGGCCGGACTGGGAGTGGGGATGGCCGGCGTGGATCTCGCCGGCCCGGCGCAGGAACTCGTCGGGGAGGATGCCCCGGCCCTTGAGCCGGAGGGCGAAGGTGGGTCCCGCCTTGACCAGGTCGGCGACCTCGTCCGGGTTCAGCGCCTCGAACTCGCGGTCGAGCCCCGGCTCGGCGCCGCTGCGGAGGCGGGCCTGGAGGCGCTCCACGAGGAGCCGCTGGCCGACGTCGTCGAGCACCCGCAGCTCGCGCGGGATTCCCACCAGGTAGGCGTGCTCGCGGAGCAGGCGGGCGCAGATGCCGTGGAAGGTGCCGATCCAGGCCTCCTCGAGAGGCTCGCCCAGCTCCTGGGTCAGCCGCTCCCGGAGCTGGGCGGCCGCCGCCTCGGTGAACGTGACGGCGAGCACCGACTCGGCGGGGACCCGCTTCTCGCGGACCAGCCAGCGGTAGCGCTCGACCATGGTGAAGGTCTTGCCGGTGCCTGGGCCGGCGGCGATCAGGAAGGCCCCGGCGGGCCCGGCGTGGGCGGCCGCCAGCTGCTCGCTGGTGATCGTCACTCGCTGGGCTGACCGCCGAAGGGGCAGATGGCCGAGTGCGGGCACCCGAACCAGGAGAGGCAGGTTCCGATCGCGTCCGGCCGCGGCCGGGGCCGGAAATCGCCCTCCAGGATGCTCCGGATGGCGCCCGCCACGCGCTCCCGGCCGCGGGCGAGGTCCTCGGCCGCGACCGGCCGCTGGAGCTGCTCCCGGAGCCCGGGGACCGGGCCGCCCAGAGGGAACAGGACCTGGCGGATGGAGCCGTAGACCCAATCCTTGGGGTACCAGATGGAGAGGTAGCGGGGCTGGAGGGCGATCGGCCGGCCCTCGTCGTCGATCCCCTCCCGGCAGGCCAGGTAGTACATGACCAGCTGGACGTCGTGCAGCTCGGGGCCGAAATAGCTCGCGAACGCGCGCTGGGCCCCGTAGCCCCGGCCGGTCTTGTAGTCGACGATCTCCACCGTGCCCTCGCCGGTGTCGTTGACCCGGTCGATCTTGCCCCGCACCTGCGAGCCGTCCACCTCGAGCGTGAACTTCATCTCGGTCATCAGGGTGCCCAGCCGGCGGATGACCTGGGCCGAGGTGGCGAAGCGGATGTAGTTGCCGAGGATGCGGCGCACCTCCTGCTCTTCGGCGCGCCGCTCGAGCACCGCCTCCACCCGGTTCAGGTAACCGTCCAGGTGCTGGTCCAGGGCCGCCTCCAGCCACTGCTTCTGAACCTCGTTCGGCAGCGGCCGCCACTCCGCCTCGCGGGCGTGGAAGTCCTCCAGTACCCGGTGCAGGAAGCTTCCCCGCTCCAGCTCGACACCGCGCGGCGGCGAGGCCAGCCCGGGGTGGTGGTTGTACCAATAGAGTCGCGGGCACTTGAGGTAATCGTTGAGGGCGGTGGCGCTGAAGTGGCCGGGGACGACGCCTTCGGGTCGCTGTTCCTGGGGTTCGAAGGGGCGTCCCGACTCGGGGTCGGCGATGAAGGCCAGGTCCACGCCCAGCTCCGCCAGCCGGGACTCCGAGCCGGCCCCGGGCAGGCCGGCGAGCAGCGTCTCCGCCTCGCCCAGGGTGAGCAGGGAATCGGCGTCCACCTGGAGGCCGGAGCGGGTCAGCGAGGTGACCGGCGCGCCGGCGCCGGCCGGCGCCAGGAACGGGGAGGGACCGGAGCGGACCTCGTACTCGTCGGCGTGGGTCAGGTAGAGGATGCGGCGGGCGCGCGTCATGCCCACGTAGGCGAGCCGGGCCTCCTCGGCGCTGTGCTCGGCCGCGTCGCTTGCCCAGGAGGGCCGGAAGCCCTGCAGGCTCCGCTCCAGCCAGCGCTGGTCCTCCGCCTCCAGCACCGGGTGGGGGCGGGCCGCCGGCGGGAAAACGCCCTGGGCGAATCCGCTCAGGAAGACCACCTCGAACTGGAGACCCTTGGACTGGTGCACGGTGAGGATCTGGACCGCGTCGCGCTGCCCCGGGGTCGCCGCCGCCTCATCGACCGCCTGGCCGATCCAGCTGTCGAGGCGGGGGGTGACGTCGGACAGCATGGGAGGTGCCCCGTGCAGCCGCTCCCACACCGCCTCCAGCTCGGCGAACGCCTCCAGCGCCACTCGCAGGCCGCCCAGCGCCTGGTCGCGGTCCGCTTCGGCGACCGGCAGCCGGAGCAGCCTCTCCATCACCCCACCCTCGACCAGGATCGAGTGGGCCAGCGCCCGCAGGGGCAGCCGGCGCGCCAGCCGCGACACCGCGTGGAAGGCGGTGAGGGCGGCGTGCAGGGAGACCAGCTCGGCGGGGCTCATGAAGCCCACGAAGTCGGGCGGCGGGCTGGCCGGGTCGGGGGGCGAGTCGGTGGCGGCGGGTTCGCCCCAGGGCAGGGGATGGCCGGCGGGATCGGAGTCGCGGAGCCGGTACATCAGCCGGCGCACGACCCTGGTCAAGCTGCGCCCCTCCTCGATCGCGTAGCGACGGAGCCGTCCCGCGGTCCGCCGGCCGACCCCGCTCAGCCCGGAGGCGAGCAGGCGTTGCAGCGACTCCGGGTCGTCCGGACGGTCGACGGCGTGCAGGAACGTGAGCAGGAAGCGGACCGCCTCGTTGCGGGCCAGGGCGCTCGCGCCCCGCACCTCGGAGGCCAGGCCGAGGGCCCGGATCGCCTCCTCGAAGGGCGCCGAGTGGGTGGTCGTGGAGCGGAGCAGGACCGCGAAATCGGCCGCACGCAGCCCCGGGTCCTCCAGCATCAGTCGGCGTATCTCGCGGGCGGTGAAGAAGGCCTCGTCGACCGCGTTGGCCTCCCGGGCGACCCGCAGCGAGGGCTGGCCCAGTTCGGGGCGCGCGCTGGTCAGCGACCGGGGCGGGCGCCGCGGCTGGGTCGCCGCCAGCAGGCGGCCGGCCGCGGCCAGGACCGCCGGCGGGCAGCGATGCGACTCCGCCAGTTCGGACGACCGGTCGCCGTAGAGGCGCGGGAAATCCTCCGAGAGCAGGCCGGGGACACTGCCTCGGAAGCCGTAGATGGACTGGTCGGGGTCGCCCACCACCAGCAGCCGGGCCGCCGGCGGCGGGGCCACCAACTGGAGCAGGTGGAACTGGGCCGGGTCCACATCCTGGAACTCGTCGACCAGCACGTGTCGAAAGCGCCGGCGCAGGCCATCGAGCACCTGGGGCCGGCCCTCCAGCAGAGCGATGGCGTCGGTGACCAGGTCCCGGAAGTCGCGCAGCGACGCGGCCTGGAGGCGGGCCTGGTAGGTGGTGTAGACGGCGCCCAGCGAGCGCAGCCGGGCCGTGCCCGAGGTCTCGGCGAGGAGCGCGAATTCAGCCGGATGGACCCGGTTCTGCTTGAGCAGGGCGACGAACGCCAGCGCGTCGCGGGCGAAACCGTCACTCAGGGCCACCCGTCCCAGCCGGCCGAGGAGCGAGCGGTCGATCTCATTGAGGGTGCGACGCATCGCCACCCACTCCTGGAAGCCGCTCATCAGCAGCCGGCCGGGGTCGGGCCGGTGCATGCGGAGCAGGCGGGCGCAGAAGCTGTGGAAGGTGCTGATCCAGGCCTGGTCGTAGGAGTCGCCGAGCCGGCTGTCGATGCGCGCCGCCAGCTCGCCGGCGGCGGCCGTCGAGAACGTCAGGACCAAAATCTCGCCTCGACCCGCGCTGCCCTCCTCGACCAGTCGGCCGTAGAGCTCGACCAGGGCCTGGGTCTTGCCGGTGCCGGGCCCGGCCAGCACGCGCATGGGGGCATCGAGAGCGGCGGTGGGGAGGTTGGTGGCCAGGGCGGGACCGGTGGTGGGGCTCGTCCGGGCATTATCCGGCCTGCGTGGGGGCAATTGTTTAGACTCCTCCGGTCGTGAGCAGGGCCGACGGCGAGGATGCCGCGGAGATGGCGGTCGACCCCGACCGGCTGCTCGCCGGCGAGGACGCCAAGACCACCCACATCGAGGACGCCGCCCACTGGATCGCCGTCTACAGCGAACTGGTGCTGTTCAAGGAGCGGCTGGTGGACAGCGCCCAGAACGGGCTGCTGGGGATCCGCGACGAGGTGGCCCGCAAGGAGGTCGCCACCACCGACGTGGTGCTGCTCGCCTCCGAACGCGACCGGCTGCGCC
>JBBSHA010000008.1:0-18808 GCA_038253595.1 Candidatus Dormibacterales bacterium | reverse complement strand
TTCCAGCAGCTGATGGAGAAGCGGGGGGTGGAGTTTCACCTGGGGGCGCGGGTCGAGGCCCTGGAGCGCGCCGGTGAGGGCTTCCGGGTGCGCTTTGAGGGAGGCCCGCTGGAGGCCGACCAGGTGCTGGTCGCCACCGGCAGGCGCCCGAACACCGGCGATCTGGGGCTGGAAGAGAGCGGGATCGAGCTGGACCGGGCGGCCATCCGGGTCGACCAGCACCTGCGCACGAACCGCGCTGGGGTCTACGCGATCGGCGACGCGACCATGATCGCGATGCTGGCCCACACCGCCAGCTACCAGGGCGAGGTGGCGGTCGCCAACGCCCTCGGCCCCCACCCCATCACCGCCGACTACACGGCCATCCCGGCCTGCATCTACACCGATCCCGAGATCGCCTTCGTGGGCCGGTCCGAGGCCCAGGCCCGGGCCGCGGGCGAGGAGGTGAGGGTGGGCAGCTTCCCGTTCAGCCTGCTGGGCAGGGCGATGGTGCTGGGCGAGACCGACGGGCTGGTGAAGGTGGTGTCGGACCGGGACGGCAACCTCCTCGGCGTCACGATCATGGGCCCGCGCGCCACCGACCTCATCGCCGAGGCCACCCTGGCCCTCCACCAGGGCCTCACCGCCGCGGAGCTGAGCCACGTCGTGCATGCCCATCCGACGCTGCCCGAGGCGGTGGCGGAGGCGGCCCTCGACGTGGACGGGCGGGCGGTCCACCTCCCGGTGCGGCGTCCGGCGGCCCACTGACGGGGCGGCGTGGGGGGACCTGTCCCCCAACCAAAGACCCGGCGCGTAGGCCTGGCTCCGCCCGGCCGTTTGAGCTGTCTCACACGACACAGGCACGGCGGACCCGATGGGGGCTCGTGGGGGGGACGCAGTCCCCCTGCTTTCAGTCGACGCCGAACGCCGCCCGCGTACGGCCATCCACCAAGCGCACCAGGACCGGGATGCCCACGACCACCAACGACCACAGGCCGGCGACGACCACTGCGGCCAGCCAGCCCCAGCGGCGACCGCCCCGAAGCCCGTAGAAGGCGGCGGCGTGAAGCACTGCCGCCAGCAGGCCGGCGCCGATCAGAACGGTCCCATAGGCGGCCAGCGCCGCCGGCCGGGCGGGCGTGGCGATACCCTGGCGGGCCAGCTCACCCCCCAGCTGGCTGCGCCCCGCCGGCGAGACGAAGAGGGCCAGCGCCTGGCTGACCCAGACCAGGAAGAAGATCGAGCCGGCGGCGTACACCCAGGGCAGCGCCCCCAGGGCGGGCGCCGAGCCCGGCGGGGGGGCGGGGATCCGGCCGGGCTGGGGCGGGCCGCTGGGGCCGGGCGCGGGCAGCGGCCAGCGTTCGGCACCGCAGCGCGAGCAGTAGCCGTGGCTGCTTTCCAGGCGGGTGCCGCAGGCGATGCAGTAGCCGGAACCCTGCTCGGACACGGGCCGATTATCACCCAGACCAGAGCCGGGGCCCGCCGAGGAGCTCCCCTACGCTTGATCACCTGTATTGACATGGTCTACATACAGAGGTACAGTGCACGGCGGGGCACAACATGTCGTAGCCCACGTCCACCCCGCTGTGTCCCCGGCTCAGCAGCAGGCAGGCGCCGCCAGTAACGTTGCAGCCCCCGTCGCCGAACAGGACCTCCTCATCGCCTGCCTGTTCGCATCCCCTGTAGACTCCGAGACGTGGCCAGAAAAGCCAAGCGCAAGCCGGCTGCCCGCCGCCGTCAGCAGGCGCGGGGCGGCCCTGGGGCGGCCCTGCCCGCGGCTCCCGCCGGGGTCCCCACCGCCGGGGTTGCCACGGCCCGGGTCGGGGGCGACCAGGCCACCGTCCGCGCGGTCGAGATGTCGCTCGCGCCCCGGGCCGCCGCCCGCGGCCGCGGCCGCCTGGTGCTGGAGGGAGGCGACCCCGCCATCCCGCTCGACCGGGTGCCCTACTTCACCGCCGACCTGCGCAAGCTGGGCCTGGTGGCGCTGCTGATGGTCGTACTGCTGGTCGCCGGGGCCCAGGTCATCCCGCTGGTCGTCAGATAGCCCCAGTCGACTGGCTGTTCGGCGCGACGGCGGTGGCCGCCCTCCTGCTGGCGATTGTCGGCCTGCGCAGGCAGGCCGCCCTGGGCGCCCGCCTCGGGCGCCGGGAGCGCGCGGAGCCGGTGTCCGCACCGCTTGGGGCGGCGGCCCTCCAGCACGTGGGCGTGGTGCGCTTCAACCCCTACCACGACACCGGCGGCGACTACTCGTTCGCGGTCGCCCTGCTCGACGCCCTGGGCAACGGTGTGCTCTTGACCGGCCTCTACCACCGCGAGCGCTGCCGGGTATACGCCAAGCCGGTGCGCTCCTGGGAATCCGAGATCGGCCTCACCGAGGAGGAGAACCAGGCCGTGCAATCGGCCCGCGACGGCGGCCGCGCCCCCGCCTGAGGCTGGGCCCGGGGGACCGGCGGGCCCGGCGGGCCGGGCTCTCCCCACCACCTACACTGGGACCAAAGATGCGGGTGATCCTCTTCACGGGCAAGGGCGGCGTGGGCAAGACCTCGGTGGCCGCGGCCACGGCCATGCGCTCCGCCGAGCTGGGCTACCGCACCATCGTGATGTCGACCGACCCGGCCCACTCGCTGGGCGACTCGTTCGACATTGCGCTGGGCACCCGGCTGACGCAGATCCGGCCCAACCTCTGGGGCCACGAGGTGAGCGCGCTCCATGAGATGGAGCGGCACTGGAAGAAGCTCCACGACTACGCCACCCACGTTTTCTCCACTCAGGGCCTGGACGACGTGGTCGCCGAGGAGGTGGCCAACCCGCCCGGCATGGACGAGGTCGCCTCGCTGATGTGGATCAAGCACTACGCCGAGAAGGGCGAGCACGACGTGATCATCGTCGACTGCGCCCCCACCGGCGAGACCCTGCAGCTGCTGATGTTTCCCGATGCGGCCCGCTGGTGGCTGGACAAGATCTACCCCTGGCAGCGGCGGGCGGCCAGGCTGGCCCGGCCGCTCCTGCAGCCGATCCTCGACGTGCCGATGCCGAGCGACGAGGTCTTCGCGTCGATCAAGGACCTGCTGCTCGACCTGGAGGGCATGAAGAAGGTCCTGGTCGACCCCGAGGTGACCTCGATGCGGATCGTGCTCAACCTCGAGAAGATGGTGATCAAGGAGGCCAAGCGCGCGTTCACCTACCTCAGCCTCTTCGGCTACATCACGGACGCGATCGTGGTCAACCGGCTGCTGCCGGAAGGTCTCCACGACGAGCTGTTCAAGAAGTGGCGGGCCATCCACCAGCGCTACGCGGGCGAGGTCGAGCAATCGTTCCACCCGCTTCCCATCTTCAACGTGCCGCTGTTCGAGGAGGAGGTGGTGGGGGAGCGGATGCTGCTCCAGATGGCGCGCGCCATCTATGGTGACGCCGATCCCACCCAGCGCTACTACGAGGGCAGCTCGCAGCGGGTGGACAGGGTCGGGGCGGACTACGTGCTGACCTTGAAAGTCCCCTTCGTGGCCAAGCAGGATGTGGGCCTGTCGCGGCAGAACGGCGAGCTCTTCGTCACGATCGGCAACTACAAGCGCGAGATCATCCTGCCCCGAGTGCTCGCCTCCCGGGAGGCCGTCGGAGCCGCCATCGAGGACGGCGAGCTGAAGGTGCGGTTCACCAGGTGAGAGGCGAGTCGGACAGGCTGCTGGAGCTGGTCAACGAAATCGCCCACCGCGTCAATGGAGCGCTCCGCGACGTCATCCCCGGCGATGCCCAGCGCCACCTGCTGAACGCCCAGCGGGAACTCCTCACAGCCCTCTTTCTGATCTACGAGCACCAGGCCGGGGCCCGCCACCGGGAACCGGAGCCGCGATCGGCGGCCGGCGGCCGGCGGCGGGCCGCAACCGTCCGCGGCTCGCGGGTCAAGCGCATCGAGATCGACTGAAAAGGGCGGTGGCCAGCTGATCCGGGGCCGCGGATGAGCCGCGCCGCAGAGCCCGCGCCCCCCGGCGCGCCGGGCCGGGCGGGGGCGGCCTGATGTTCGGCGGGGACCCGCGCGCCTTTCTCATCGGCTCGGTCTTTCTGATCCCGGCCCTCCTGGTCGCGATCCCGGTTCATGAGCTGGGCCACGGGCTGGCGGCCGTGCTCATGGGCGACCCCACGGCCCGCAATCGAGGCCGGCTCCGGCCCGATCCGCGCGACTACATCAACGTCTACGGGGTGGTCGCGGTCTTCCTCGCCAACATCGCCTTCGGAACGCCGATCCCGATCAGCGAGCAGCGGCTGCGCGGGGTTCCCGGCCGGCTCGTGTACGCGCTCGGCGGCCCCGCCGCCAACCTGCTGGTCGCGGCCGGCTTCGGTGCCCTGATCCGGATCCTGCTCGGAGCCGGCGGCCAGCCCTCGATCACCACCCTGGTCCAGCCTCCGCTCGGCTACCTGGCCACGATCTGCTACGCGATCTACTTCCTGAACCTCTCGATGTTCGCGTTCCAGCTGATTCCCATCCCGGGCCTGGACGGGTGGCGGATCCTGGAGGCGCTTTTCCGCCGCCGCAACCCGCGATTCTTCTACCGGGTGGCGGCCAACACCCAGACCATCTGGTACGTGTGCGCGTTCGCGGTCTTCTTCGGGCCGATCCTGCTCCACTTCAGTCTCCTCAACCTCGTGGTTGGCATCTTCTTCCAGCCCGCGGCCACGGCCATCCTCGGCCAGTGCAGCGGCTACGTGGTGCTGCAGCCCTGCCCGCTGTCGGCAGCCTGATCAACGAGGCGGGTTACGCCCGCCTGACGGATCGCTACCCCCACAGGCTGGTGGCGGACGCCATCCGCGAGCAGCTGGCGGCGGAGCGGGCGGGGGAGAGCGTGGAGGCCGAGGAGCGGCTGGTCCGGGTCGCCGGCCGGCTGGCGGACTGGGCGGCACCGCGGCTGCAGCCGGTCATCAACGGAACCGGGGTGGTGCTCCACACCAACCTCGGCCGGGCTCCCCTCTCGATGGCGGCGGCGGCGGCGGCGACCCAGGTGGCCACCGGCTACAGCAACCTGGAATTGGACCTGGACAGCGGCCGCCGGGGCGATCGGCACGCCCTGCTCGCCCGGCTCCTGCAGCGCCTGACCGGGGCCGAGGCGGCGCTCGTCGTCAACAACGGGGCGGCCGCCATTCTGCTCGCGCTGTCCGCGCTGGGGGCGCGCCGGGAGGTGGTGGTCAGCCGCGGCCAGCAGGTGGAGATCGGCGGCTCGTTCCGGATGCCGGACGTGATGCGCCTCTCCGGCGCCCGGATGGTCGAGGTGGGAACCACCAACCGCACCCGGGCGGCCGACTACGAGGCGGCGGTGGGCGACCGCACCGCCGCCCTGCTCCGGGTTCACACGTCCAACTTCCGCGTCGAGGGGTTCACCGAGAGCACTCCGCTGGCCGAGCTGGCCGGGGTCGCCGGCCGCCACTCGCTGCTCCTGATCGACGACGCCGGCAGCGGCGCGTTCGACGAACTCGCGGACGAGCCGCTGGTCACGGAATCGCTGGTCCACGCCGACGTGGTCACGTTCTCGGGCGACAAGCTGCTGGGCGGGCCCCAGGCCGGGATCGCGCTGGGCGCGGCCGGGCCGATCGCGAAGATGGCCAGACATCCGCTGGCGCGCGCGGTCCGGGCCGACAAGATGACGCTGGCGGCGCTCGAGCAGACCCTCTGCGAGCGGCTGCTCGGCCAGCCCTCCCCGGTCGCCCGGATGCTCGCCGTTTCCGCCGCCGACCTGCGCCGCCGGGCCGCCTTCATGATGGTCAGGCTCCAGGAGCGGGACGTCGGCTGCCGGCTGCTGGAGGCGGAGTCGGCCACCGGCGGCGGCTCGCTGCCCGGCCGCGGCCTGGCCACCTGGCTCCTGGCCCTGGACGGCCCGGCATCGCGGCTGGCGGCGGCGTTGCGCCGGGGCCGGCCGCCGGTTCTGGCCCGGATCGAATCCGGTCGCTGCTGCATCGATCCGCGGACGGTGCTGCGGGCCCAGGAGGACCTCCTCCAGGACGCCGTGGAGGCGGCGGTGCTCTCCCTCCGCTAGATGAGCTTTGTCGTCGGCACGGCCGGCCACATCGACCACGGCAAGTCGACCCTGGTCCACGCCCTGACCGGCATCGACCCCGACCGGCTGGTGGAGGAGAAGCGGCGGGGCATGACCATCGATCTCGGGTTCGCCCACCTGACGCTGCCCAGCGGACGCCAGGTGGGGGTGGTCGACGTGCCCGGGCACGCCCGCTTCATCCGCAACATGCTGGCCGGCGTCCACGGCCTCGATGCGGTGATGCTGGTGGTGGCGGCGGACGAGGGCGTGATGCCCCAGACCCGCGAACACCTGGAGATCGTGGACCTGCTCGAGGTGGGCCGTGGGGTCGCGGTGCTGACGAAGGCCGACCTGGTCGAGCCGGACTGGCTGGAGTTGGTCCGCGCCGAGGTCAGCGAGGTGCTGGGGCGCACCTCGCTGCGGGGGGCCCCCGTGCTCGCGGTGTCCGCGCTGACCGGCGCTGGCCTGGACGGGCTGCGCGCGGCGCTGGACGCGGTCCTCGTCGGCCAGGCCGCTCGCGCCGACCGGCACCGCCCCCGCCTGCCCATCGACCGGGTGTTCACGGTCAGCGGGTTCGGAACGGTGGTCACCGGCACGCTCGTTGACGGCTCGCTCCGAGCCGGCGAGGAGGTCGAACTGCAGCCATCCGGACGCCGGATCCGGGTCCGCGGACTCCAGCAGCACGGCCGGAAGGTGGAGGTGGCCGAACCGGGCAGCCGGGTGGCGGCCAACCTGGTCGGCGTGGAGAAGGACGATCTCGACCGGGGCGACGTGCTGGCCCGGCCCGCGACCATGACCGCGGCTCGCCGCATCGACGCCTCCCTGCGCGTCGTCCCGGACAGCCCGCTGGCGCTCCGCCACGGCGCCCACCTGCTGCTCCACACCGGTACGGCCGAGGTCAGCGCCCGGGCCATTGTGCTGGGCGGGGACGAGATCGCGGCCGGGGCCACGGGCTGGGTCCAGCTCTACCTCCACCAGCCGATCGCAGCCGCCGCCGGCGACCGCTTCGTGGTCCGCCTGCCCAGTCCCTCGCTGACCATCGGGGGAGGCTCCTTCACCGACGTCAGCCCCCGCCGCCACTCGCGCCGCGACGCCGCCGTGCGCGAGTCGCTGGGGCGGCGGGCGGCCGGGGAGGTGCTCCGGGAGGAGCTGCGCAAGTACCCCCGCGGCATCACCGTGGCGGCCTTGCTGCTGGCGGCGCAGTCGGAACCGGCCGAGCTGGCCGGCCTCGACGCCCACCGGGCCGGGCAGTGGCTGTTCGCCGCGGAGGCCTGGGCCCAAATCGCCTCCCGCGCCGCCCGCGAGCTGGACGCCTATCACCGGGCCCACCCGCTGCGGGCCGGAATGCCGCGCGAGGAGATGAGGACCCGGCTCGCCCTGGCCGCGGGCGCGGTGGCGCCGGTCCTGAGGGACCTCGCCCGGGAAGGGGTGCTGGAGGAGCGCGGCGGGGAGCTGGCTGCGCCCAGCCACCAGGTCCAGATCGACGCCGCGGACGGAGGCCCGGCCGGCCGCCTGCTGGAGATCGTGGGCGCCCAGCCGTTCGCGCCGCCGTCCCTGCCGGAGGCGATGCGCGAGGCCGGGGCAACCTCGGAGGTGCTGGGGGCGCTGGTCCGCAAGGGGGAGCTGGTGCGGCTGTCGGACGACATCGCGTTCACCCGCGCCGCCTACGCGCGGGCTCTGGACCTGGTCCGCCAGATGATGGCGGCGGAGGGGACGCTGACGGTGGCGGGGCTTCGCGACCGGATGGGCGCCAGCCGCCGCCCGGTGCTGGCCCTGCTCGAGCACCTCGACGCCCAGCGCATCACCCGCCGGGTGGGCGACGAACGCGTCCTCCGCTAGTGTCCTGCCCCTAACCTATCCGGGTGCGAATCGGCATCCTCACCGGTGGCGGCGACGCCCCCGGCCTCAACGCGGCGATCCGCGCCGTGGCGCGCCGGGGGTTCCAGCTCGGGCACCAGGCGAGCGGGATCAAGAACGGCTGGGCCGGGGCGCTGGAGGGGCTGATCAGCGAGATCAGCCCGGCCGAGGTGCGCGGCATCCTGCCCCTCGGAGGGACCATCCTGGGCACCTCGCGGACTAACCCGCTCCAGGAGGCGGAGGGCATCACCCGGGTGGTGGCCACCCTGCGCCGCAACGGCGTGGACGGCCTGGTGGCGATCGGCGGCGACGACACGCTGAGTGTGGCCCGCGGCCTGCACGAGGGTGGCTTCCCGGTGGTGGGGGTGCCCAAGACGATCGACAACGACCTCTCCGGCACAGACTTCTGCATCGGCTTCGACACCGCCGTCGGCACCGTCGTGGAGGCGCTGGACCGCCTCCACACCACGGCCTCCGCCCATCACCGGGTGATGGTCGTGGAGGTGATGGGCAGGGACACTGGCTGGGTCGCCATGCTCGGGGGGCTGGCCGGCGGAGCCGACCTGATCCTGATCCCGGAGTTCGAGGTCAGCGTGAGCGAGGTGGTGGGCCACCTCCACCGGCGCCGCGCCGAGGGCAAGGACTTCAGCATCATCGTGATCGCCGAGGGGGTGGCCGTGGCCGGCGTCGAGGGCGCCGGCGGCAAGCCGGACGCCTTTGGCCACATCCAGCTCAGCCGGCGGGGCGTCGGCGATGCGCTCAGCCAGCACATCGAATCCGAGACCGGGTTCGAGACCCGGGTCACGGTCCTCGGCCACCTGCAGCGGGGTGGCTCGCCCTCCGCCGTGGACCGGATCTGGGCGACCCGGCTCGGCGTGCACGCGGCCGAACTGCTGGCCGGCGGCACCTACGGCGTGGTGCCGGTGCGTGCCGGCGACCAGATCGCGGTGCGCCCGCTCGGCGACCTGGTCGGCGAGACCCGGCGGGTGCCCCCCGACCTCTACGAGCTGGCCCGGGTCTTCACCTAGGCTGACTGCGCGGCCGGGGACAAGGAAAGGAGCCCTGGCGCGGCTCGCCAGGGCCCCCTCCAACCGCTGCGGGCGGTGAATCTAGGCCGGAGGGCCGACCGGGAGGGGCGGGGTGGGGAGCGGCTCCAGCGCGTGGGCCAGCACCTCGGACACGTCGGCGGCGAGGTGGATCGTCATCTCCTCGCGGACGGCCTCCGGGAGGTCGTCCAGGTCGGGCTCGTTGCGCTTGGGCAAGATCACCACCTTGAGGCCCGCCCGCTTGGCGGCCAGGACCTTCTGCTTGACCCCGCCGATCGGCAGCACCCGGCCCTGCAGGGTGACCTCCCCGGTCATGCCCACAACCGAGCGCACCGGCCGCCCGCTCAGCAGGGAGACCAGCGCGGTGACCATCGTCACCCCGGCCGAGGGGCCGTCCTTGGGCACGGCGCCCGCGGGCACGTGGATGTGGACATGGCGGTCGCCGAAACCGGCCTCCAGACCCAGCTCGTGGGCGTGGGAGCGGACGTAGGAGAGCGCGATCTGGGCCGACTCCTTCATCACATCGCCCAGCTGGCCGGTGAGGGTGAGTCCGGCCTTGGGCTCGCCCGGCATCGAGGTCGCCTCGATGAAGAGCACGTCGCCGCCCGCCCCGGTGACCGCCAGGCCGGTCGCCACGCCCGGCGTCGCGGTCCGCTCCAGGATCTCCTCAAACTCGAACTTGGTCTTGCCCAGGGCGTCCCGGACCAGGGCCTCGTCGACCACCGCCGGCGCGGCCAGGCGACCTGCGTCGATTCGCGTCGCCACCTTGCGCAGGAGCTTGCCGAGCTCGCGCTCCAGGCTCCTGACCCCCGCCTCGCGGGTGTAGTCGGCGATCACGTTCTTCAGCGCCTGGTCCTCGACCGTCACCTCGGTGCCGTCCAGGGCGTTGCGCTCGATCTGGCGCGGAACCAGGTGGCGCTTGGCGATGTCCAGCTTCTCCTCCTCGGTGTAGCCGTCGAGGCGGATCAGCTCCATCCGGTCCAGCAGCGGCCCGGGGATGGTGTCCGCCACGTTGGCGGTGGGGATGAAGAGCACCTCGGAGAGGTCGAGGTCGACCTCCAGGTAGTGGTCCCGGAAGGTGTGGTTCTGGGCCGGGTCGAGCACTTCGAGCAGCGCCGAGGAGGGGTCGCCCCGCCAGTCGCTGCCGACCTTGTCGATCTCGTCCAGCATGATCACCGGGTTCTTGGTGCCCGACTCCTTCAGAGCCCGCACGATGCGGCCGGGGAGGGCGCCGATGTACGTGCGCCGGTGGCCGCGGATCTCGGCCTCGTCGTGGATGCCGCCCAGCGAGATGCGGGCGAACTTGCGGCCCATGGCCCGTGCCACGGACTCGCCGAGCGAGGTCTTGCCGACGCCGGGAGGGCCGACCAGGGTGATGATGGCGCCCGAGCCGCGGCCGCCCTCGGCCGCCAGGCCCCGGGCCTGGCGCCGCTTGCGCACGGCCAGGAACTCGATCAGCCGGTCCTTGACCTCGTCCAGGCCGGTGTGGTCCTCGTCGAGGATCGCGCGCGCCTTGGCGAGGTCGAAGTTGTCCTCGGTGCGGACGGCCCAGGGGATGTCCAGCATCCAGTCCAGGAAGTTGCGGATCCAGCCGTACTCCGGGCTCTGCTCGTTCATCCGCTCCAGCCGGTCCAGCTCGCGATCGAACTCCTTGCGCGGCTCCTCCGGCATGCCGGCCGCCTCCGCCCGGGTCCGGTACTCGGCGCTGACATCGCCTCCACCCTCGCCCAGCTGCTTCTTGATGGCCTCCATCTGCTGGCGGAGGATGAAGTCGCGCTGGTTCTTCTCCATGTTCTGGGAGACGTCGTCCCGCAGCTGCTGCTTGAGGCTGAGCTCGCCCAGGACCTCGCGGTTCCAGCCCACCAGCTTCTCCAGCCGCTCCTCGACGTTGATGGTCTCCAGGATCTCCACCTTCTTGGCCATCGAGAAGTCCGGCGAGTAGCCGGACATGTCGGCGAGGTGGCCGGGATTCTCGATGCCGCGCAGGACCTGCGCGATCTGGGGAGCGCCCCGCAGTTCGAGGATGTTCTCCACGATCGCCCGGTACTCGTGGGACAGCTCGCGGGCGCGGTCGGACCAGCTGGTGGGGTCGGGACTGGGCTGGACCACAGCCCAGAGCGGGCCGCCCGCCTCCGGCTCGACGTTGCCGAGCAGGGCGCGCAGGCGACCCTGCACCACCGCCACCTCGGTGCCGTCGGGCAGGTTGCCGCGCTCGTCGATCTTGGCGATCACCCCCACCGTCGCGTAGCGACCGTCGACCTTGGGCAGGAGCAGGATGAGGCCGTCGTTGGCGAGCGCGGCCGTCACCGCGGCCCGGGCGTCCTCGCTCTCCATCGGCACGGTCGCGCTCATGCGCGGCAGCACCACGGCCTGGGTCAGGGGCAGTACCGGGAGTCTCTGTTCTGGCATTTGGGCTCTCACTACAAGATTTTGTCCAGGGCCTTACATTCCGTCAGCCCATGACTGAAAGTACCCGCCGCGCGTACCTTTCTAACGTGGCTCCGGAGTTCCGCTGCGATGAGCGGCATATGCGCTTCTTCACGCTGCTCGGCAAGCGCTGGACGCTCCCCATCCTGGCCATGCTGATGCAGCGGCCGGCCCGCTTCAGCGAGCTGGCGCGGGCGGTCCCCGGGCTCTCTGAGCGGGTGATGAACGAGCGCCTCCAGGAGTTGGTGGAGGCGGCCATGGTGGAGCGCGTGGTCGACCCCGGACCGCCGGTCGGCACCCTCTACCGGATCACGGCCCTGGGCGAGCGCCTGCGACCGGCTTTCGAGCAGCTGATGGACGCGGCCGGCGCGCTGGGGGGTTGAACCGGCCGGTGCGGCGGATCGCCGGCCTCTTCCGGCCCTACCGGGCCCAGGTCGGGCTGGTGGGCCTGGCCATCCTCTTCACCAGCGGTCTCGGGGTGGTCAACCCGCTCCTGATCCGGGAGGTGTTCGACCACGCCCTCTTCTGCGGCCCGGGCTGTCCCGACCTGCCCCGTCTCTACCGGCTGGTCGCGCTGATGGTCCTGATCCCCGCCCTCACCGCCGCCGTCGGCATGGGCCAGACCTACCTCGCCAACTCGGTCGGCCAGGAGGTGATGTCGGACCTCCGGGAGTCCCTGTACGGCCACCTGCACCGGATGTCGCTGCGCTTTTTCACCTCCACCCGCACTGGTGAGATCCAGAGCCGGCTCGCAAACGACGTGGGCGGCGTCCAGAACGTGGTCACCAGCACGGCGGCGACCGTCCTCGCCAACGTGGTGATCCTGGCGAGCACCCTGGTCGCGATGCTGCTGATCTCCTGGCAGCTGACCGTGCTCACGCTGGCCCTGGTGCCCGTCTTCGCGCTCATCACGCGCCGGGTGGGCAACACCCGGCGGACCATCGCCAAGCAGGCCCAGGAGTCGAAGGCCGAGATGAGCGCCATCACCGAGGAGACCCTGTCGGTCGCCGGCATCCTGCTGGCCAAGGTCTTCGACCGCCAGCACGACGAGATGGCGCGCTTCCGCCGCGAGAACCGGCGCCTGGCCCGGCTGTCGATCCAGGAGACGATGGTCGGCCAGTCCTTCTTCGCGCTGGTCTCGACCTTCTTCTCGGTGACGCCGGCGCTGATCTACCTGGCGGCTGGGGTCACCGTCGCCCGCCACCTCTCGCCCCTCAGCGCGGGCACCCTGGTCGCCTTCACCACCCTCCAGACCCGGCTCTTCTTCCCGATCGGGCAGATGCTCCAGGTGGCGGTCGAGGTGACCGCCTCGCTGGCCCTGTTCCAGCGCATCTTCGAATATCTGGACCTGCCCTCTGACATCACCGAGAGGGCCTCCGCGATCCGCCTCGACCCGGAGCGGGTGAGGGGTGAGGTCAGGCTCGACCAGGTCCACTTCCGGTACGAGCCGGGCTCCTCCCCGGCCGGCGCTGGGGAGGACGCCCGGCCCTGGGCGCTGGAGGGCGTGGACATGGAGATCCACCCCGGCCGGCTGGCGGCAATTGTCGGCCCCAGCGGCGCCGGCAAGACGACGATCTCCTACCTGATCCCGCGCCTCTACGACGTCGCCGAGGGGGCCGTCCGGATCGACGGGGTCGACGTGCGCGACATCCAGACCGGCTCGCTGACCGAGATCGTGGGCATGGTCACCCAGGAGACCTACCTCTTCCACAGCACGATCCGCCGCAACCTGCTGTACGCCCGCCCGCATGCCACCCAGGAGGAGTTGGAGGCGGCCGCCCCGGCGGCCCTGATCCCCGACCGCATCGCCGCCTTCCCGGACCGCTCCGAGACCACTGTGGGCGAGCGCGGCTACAGGCTTTCGGGGGGCGAGAAGCAACGGATCGCGATCGCCCGCGTGATCCTGAAGAACCCCCGGGTGCTGATCCTGGACGAGGCCACCAGCGCCCTCGACACCTCCAGCGAGCGCCTGGTCCAGGCGGCCCTCCGGCCGCTGATGGCGGAGCGAACGACCATCGCCATCGCCCACCGGCTATCGACCATCCTGGCTGCCGACGTGATCTTCGTGGTCGAGGGGGGGCGGATCGTCGAGCGGGGCACCCATGCCCAGCTCGTCGCCAGCGGCGGTCTCTACGCCCGGCTCTACCAGGAGCAGTTCGGCGGCGGCCGGATCGAGGCCCGCTGCGAGGACGGGATGGTACTCGCCGACGGCTCGGTCCTGGCGGCCAGCCCGGCGTGATCGCGGGCGTCGATCTGGGGGGCACCCAGGTCCGGGTCGCGGTCGCCCGCCCGGACGGCGCGGTCGTGGCGACGGCCAGGACGCGGACCGCATTCCTAGGCGCGCCCGAGCTGGTGGTCGCCTGGGCCGCCGGCCAGATCCAGCGGCTGGGGGGCGGGGGGCAGGTGCGCTCGGTGGCGATCGGGGCGCCGGGTCCCATCGACTCCCGGCGCGGGGTGCTGGTCAACCCGCCCAACCTGGTGGGTTGGAAGAACGTGCCGCTGGCGGCCATGCTCTCCGCCGCGGTGGGCTGCCCGGTCCACCTCGGCAATGACGCCGACATGGCGGCGCTGGGCGAGTTCCACCAGGGCGCCGGGCGGGCGGTCCGGACCATGGCCTACGTGACCTGGAGCACCGGCGTCGGGGGCGGCCTGATCGTGGACGGCGACCTCTTCTCGGGGGCTCACGGCAGCGCGGGCGAGATCGGGCACATGGTCCTGGACCCCCAGGGCCCGCTCGACGCCTGCGGCCAGCGCGGCTGCGTCGAGGTCTACTGCGGGGGCCGGGCCCTCTCGCGACAGACCGGCGAGTCGGCCGCCGAGCTTTTCCAGGCGGCCGCCCGCGGTGACCACGAGGCGGCGGCTGTGGTGATCCGGGCGGCCACCTACATGGGCTGGGCGCTGGTCAACCTGGCCAACCTGTTCGACCCCGAGATGATCGTGCTGGGGGGCGGCGTGGGCGCCGGGGCCTGGGCCCAGGTCGAGCCGGTGCTGCGGGCCACCATCCGCTCCTCGCCCTTCATCAAGGCCGCCCGCCGGCCCCGCCTGCGCCGGGCGCAGCTGGGGGACCGGGCCGGGCAGGCGGGCGCGGTCGAGTGGGCGCGGTCGAACCTGTAGCCGGGGCCGACCCGGCGTTCGCGCCGCTCCGGCAGGCCGCCGGCGAGCTCGGGGTGGACGCCTGGGCGGTCGGCGGTTTCGTCCGCGACACCCTCCTCGGGCGCCCCCAGCCCGACCTCGACGTGGTCGTGGCGGCCGGCCGCGGCCCCGAACTGGCCGCCCGTTTCGCGGAGATCACCGGCTCCCGGCCGCCGGTGCTCTTTCCCCGCTTCGGGACCGCCCAGGTGACCTGGAACGGGCGCCTGGTCGAGTTCGCCTCGGCGCGGGCCGAGTCGTACGCGCCCGACTCCCGGAAGCCGGACGTGCGGCCGGCCACGATCCAGGAGGATCTGCTCCGTCGCGACTTCACCGTCAACGCCATGCTGATGGACCTGGACGGCCGCGTCAGCGATCCGCTGGGTGGCCGGGCCGATCTCGAGCGGCGCCTGCTGCGCACGCCTCGGGACCCGACCCTGACGTTCTCGGACGACCCGCTCCGCATGCTCCGGGCGGTGCGCCTCGCCGCCCAGCTCGGCTTCACGCTGGACGCCCCTCTGCTGCCCGCCATGCGCGCCCTGCGGGAGCGGGCCCGGCCGCCGGTCCTCTCCGTGGAGCGGGCGCGCGAGGAGCTGGTCCGGATGCTGGTCTCCGAGCGCCCGGTCCGCGCACTCGAGCTGCTCGATGAGGCCGGCCTCATGGAGGTGATGCTGCCCGAGCTGACCGCCTGCCACGGGGTGCCGCAGGGCGGCTGGCACACCCACGACGTCTTCGGCCACACGCTGGGGACCGTGGGCGGGACCGCCCCCGACCTTGTCCTGCGCCTGGCCGCCCTCTTCCACGATGTGGGCAAGCCGGCCACGGCCGCCGCCGACGGCAGCTTCCTGGGCCACGACGAGCTGGGGGCCCTGATGGCGGCGGCGGCGTTGGAGCGCCTGCGCTTCTCGGGCGCCGAGGCCGAGCGGGTCGCCCGGCTGGTCCGCCTCCACCTGCGCCCCGTCTTCTACGAGTCGGGGTGGAGCGACGGGGCGGTGCGCCGCCTGGCCCGCGCGGCGGGGCCCGAGCTGGAAGCGCTGCTGGCGCTGGCGCGGGCCGACATGGCAGCCTCCGCCTATCCCCACGCCGAGAAGCTGGACGAGCTGGAACGCCGCCTGCACGGAGTGCTCGCGGAGACCCCGAGCCGGATGCGGCTGACGGTCGCCGGCGAGGACGTCATGAGGGCGCGCGGCATCGGTCCCGGGCCCGAGGTCGGCCGCCTTCTCGGCCGGCTCGAGGAACTGGTGCTGGACGGTGCGGTGGCCCCCCAGCGGGAGACCATCCTGGACTACCTGGACGCCCACCCCGAGATCTGAGGGGGCGCTCCGACCGGCCGTCGGCGGCCCGGGGACCGGCTAAACTTCCACCCACGCCACGCGAAGGGCGAACTTCAGTTAGGGGGAACCAATGAGCGCATTCCGTCGTGTTGCGGCCGTGGCGGCCGTCGCCCTGCTGGCCATGGCCTGCGGTGGCAGCAACAGTGGTGGCTCGAGCGGCAGCGGCGGCTCCAGCTGTTCCAAGACGTGGAAGGTAGGCCTGGTCACGGACGTGGGCAAGCTCTCCGACAAGTCCTTCAACGCGACCTCCTGGAAGGGCGTGCAGGACGCGCAGGCGGACAAGAACCTCTGCGCCCAGGGCCGGGCCATCGAGTCCAACCAGCCCACCGACTACCAGAAGAACATGCAGACCTTCGCCGACCAGAACTATGACATGGTGATCGCGGTCGGCTTCCTGATGGGCGATGACGCGCTGGCATTCGCCAAGGCCAACCCCAAGGTCAAGGTCGCCATCGTCGACTTCGCCTACGACGCGCCGGCCGACAACATCGTGGGCCTGATCTTCAAGGAGGACCAGGCCGGCTTCCTGGCCGGGGCGGTGGCCGCCCAATACAGCAAGTCCGGCACCATCGCCGGCGTGTACGGCCTCGACATCCCGCCGGTTCACCGCTACCGGGTGGGCTACGAGGCCGGCGCCAAGTACATCAAGAGCAGCATCAAGACGCTGGGCGTGTACCAGCCGGCCGGCCCCAAGGCCTTCAACGACCCCGACTGGGGCAAGGCCCGCGGCATCGAGTTCGCCGACCAGGGCGCCGACGTGATCTTCGGGGCGGGTGGTAACACCGGCAACGGAGCGCTGCTGGCGGCGGTGCAGAAGAACATCACCTGCATCGGCGTCGACGTCGACCAGTTCGACTCCTATCCTGACGCCGACAAGTGCCTCATCACCAGCGCCGAGAAGAAGCTGGCCCTCGCCGTCAAGCAGGCGATCACCAACGTGGTCAAGGCCCAGTTCAAGAGCGGCGTCCTCGCCTTCGATGCCAGCAATGGCGGGGCCGGCCTGGCGCCCTATCACGACTTCGACTCGAAGCTGACGTCCGACCAGAAGGCCAAGATCACCGAGATCCAGAAGGGCCTGGCGGCCGGCTCCATCAAGACGGGCGTCTAGACGCAGCCCAACCCTCGCCGGCCGATTTCATCAGCGCGGTAGAACCGATGACAGACGCCCGGGGGGCGCCGCGCCCCCCGGCTTCGCCCCCCACCGGTGATGGTTCCGAGGCGCTCCGGATGCGGGGCATCGTCAAGATCTACGGGCCCGTGCGGGCCAACGACGGCGTGGACCTGGACGTGCGCTGGGGTGAGGTGCACGCCCTGCTGGGGGAGAACGGGGCCGGCAAGAGCACGCTCATGAACGTGCTCTACGGGCTGACCGCGGCCGACGCCGGGGAGATCGTCTTCGACGGCCGCCCGGTGGCGATCGGCGGGCCGCCCGACGCCATCCGGCTGGGCATCGGCATGGTCCACCAGCACTTCATGCTGATCCCGCCGCTGACGGTGGCGGAGAACGTGATCCTGGGCCACGAGACCAGCCGGGGGCCGGGGGCCGTCGACCTCGCCCGGGCCGGCCGGCTAGTGGCGGAGCTGGGCGCCCGCCACGGGCTGGAGGTGCCACCCGCGGCCCGCATCCGGGACCTCTCGGTCGGCCTCCAGCAGCGGGTGGAGATCCTGAAGGCGCTGTACCGGGGCGCCCGCCTCCTGGTGCTCGACGAGCCGACCTCGGTCCTGACCCCGCAGGAGGCCGGCCGCCTGTTCGAGGTCGTGCGCCAGCTCACCGCGGCCGGCAGCGCCGTGATCTTCATCACCCACAAGCTGGGCGAGGTGATGGATGTGGCGGACCGGATCACGGTGATGCGCCGGGGCCGGGTGGTGGCCGCCACCCGCCCCGCCGAGTCGAGCCCGGCCGACCTCGCCGCCAAGATGGTGGGCCGGCCGGTGCTGCTCCGGGTCGACAAGGGCGAATCCCGCCCGGGCGCGGTGATGCTCTCGGTGCGGGAACTGTCGGTCGCGGACGACCGGGGCCAGCTCGCCGTCGACCGGATCAGCCTCGACATCCGGGCCGGCGAGATCGTCGGGGTCGCGGGCGTCGAGGGCAACGGCCAGGACGAGCTGGTGGAGGCCATCACCGGTCTCCGCCCGGCGACCTCCGGCAGCATCGTGCTGGCCGGCCGCGACGTGACCCGCGCCGGCACCCGGGCGACGCTCCGGGCGGGCCTCAGCGTGATTCCGGCCGACCGCCAGCGCAACGGGGTGGTCATGGAGATGAAGGTGGCGGACAACCTGGTGCTGTCGGACTTCGACCGGCCGCCGTTCGCCAGCGCTTTCATCCGCCACTTCCAGGCGGTCCGGGGCCACGCCACCCGGGTCATCAAGGCCTTCGACATCCGGGCCCAGGGCCCCGACCAGACCCTGGCCTCGCTCTCCGGGGGCAACCAGCAGAAGGTGGTGGTGGCGCGCGAGCTGGACAGCGAGCCCCGGGTGCTGCTGGCCGGCCAGCCCACCCGGGGCGTGGATGTCGGCTCGATCGAGTTCATCCACCGCCGGCTGGTCGAGCACAGAGACCGGGGGATGGCGGTCCTGCTGGTCTCCTCGGAACTGGATGAGGTGCTCTCGCTGGCCGACCGGGTGGCCGTCATTTACCGGGGCCGGCTGGTCGCCGTGCTCGAGGCGGGGGCCTTCGATCGCGAGCGGATCGGCCTGCTCATGGCGGGCGCGGCGTGAGCTCGGCCACCCGCCGCCGGCTGGCCACCGCGCTGTTCATGCCGGCGATCTCGGTGCTGTGCGGGTTCGCGGTGGCCGCGATCGCGGTGGTCGCCTCCGGCGCCGACCCGATCGCCGCCTTCTCGGCCCTGTTCCAGGGCGCGTTCACCAACCGCCATGCGTTCCCGGAGACGCTGGTCGCCACCATCCCCTACGTCTTCCTGGGGCTGGCGGTGGCGCTCGGCTTCAAGGCCGGCCTCTTCAACATCGGGGCCGAGGGCCAGTTCTACCTGGGAGCGCTCGGCGGCGTGTACGC
>JBBSHA010000007.1:0-19074 GCA_038253595.1 Candidatus Dormibacterales bacterium | reverse complement strand
GGGTGGCCGCCGGCGCCGACCCCCGCGACGCCGAGGCGGGTCGCCTGCTGGGCGACTACTACGTCCGGCGGCTGGGCAGCCAGGAACTGGTCGCCGAACGCCTTCACCTGAGCCGGGCCACCTTCTACCGGCGCCTGCACCGGGGTTGGGAGCTGGTGGCGGCAGACCTGGGCCAGGCGGCTCGCTGAGGCCACCTCTCGCCCCCACCGCCGCTAACCAACACCGCCCCGGGCGAGGGCCGGCTTCTGGCGTCTAGCGCCGACGGTCTCAAGCTGGACAGCGCGGTGCCAGTGTCCCCGCGGAGGTCAGCTCCATCCTGTTCCTCACAAGGATCCACATCAGCCCTGGCGGCGCTCCCGGCGGGCCGGGCGCTGGGGACGGCCCCGCTCGGGCAGGGCGGCCGGGCGGGCCAGCGTGGCGCGCGGGGCCTGGCCCCGGATCGTGCTCCGGTTGAGCGCAGCCTCGACCCGGGCCGCGGCGGCGGCCGGCACCTCGACGAACGAGAAGGTGTCGTAGAGGTCGATGTCGCCGATCTCGTCGCCGGTCAGGCCGGCCTCGTTGGCGATCGCCCCCACCAGGTCCGCGGGGCGGACGCCGTGGCGCTTGCCCACCCGCAGGAAGAGCCGAGCCGGTGGCTCCTCCTGCACCGGTCGAGCCGCCCGCTCCCGGCGCGGTGCGATGGCGGACGGGCCGGCGCCCCCATCGCGCGCCGGACTGGCGGCCGGGGCCCGGTCCGCCGCCGCGGCGCCCCGGCGGCGGCCGGTCGCCGGCCGCGCGTGGTGGCTCTCGGCGGCCATCTTGAAGGCCGCGGCCGCCAGCTCGGTGACGTCCCTCGACACGGCCAGGTCCTGGACCATGGCCAGAAAGGTGTCCAGCTCACCGGCATCGAGGATCTCCAACACCTGGTCGCGGAAGCCGGCCCGGCGCCGGGTTGCGATGTCATCCTCGGTGGGCAGGCGCAGCGGCTGCAGGCGGCGGTGGATGTGCTGCTCGATCAGCCGCAGCTGGCGCCGCTCGCGGGGAGTGACCAGCGTCACCGCCTCCCCGGACTGGCCGGCCCGCCCGGTGCGCCCGATGCGGTGGACGTAGGACTCGGCGTCCTCGGGCAGGTCGTAGTTGATGACGTGGCTGACGTCCGGGATGTCGAGCCCGCGGCCGGCCACGTCCGTGCCGACCAGCACCGTCGTATGGCCGGAGCGAAAGCGCTCCAGCACCCGCTCCCGCTGGCGCTGGTCGATCTCGCCGTGGATGGCCTGGGCGATGTAGCCGCCCGCGTTCAGGTGCTCTGCCACCGTGTCCGCCTCGCGCCGGGTGCGCACGAAGACGATCGCCGACTCAGGCTGCTCGAAGTCGAGGATGCGGGCCAGGGCGTCCGGCTTGGCGTGGTATGGGACCTCGTAGTAGACCTGGCGGACCTTGGGCGCCACCGCGTCGCGGGCCGCCACGCTCACCTTGTGGGCGTCCTTCAGGTACCGCTGGGCCAGCTTCTGGACGCGGGCCGGAATCGTGGCCGAGAAGAGGGTGGTCTGGTGGACCTCGGGCAGGGCCCCCAGCAGCTTCTCGATGTCGTCGACGAAGCCCATGTTCAGCATCTCGTCGGCCTCGTCGAGAACGACAGTGCCGACCGCGTCGAGGCGCAGGGTGCCCCGTTCCAGGTGGTCGATCAGGCGGCCCGGCGTGCCCACGACCACCTGCACGCCGCTGCGCAGCGCCCGCAGCTGGCGGTCGTAGGGCTGGCCGCCGTAGATCGAGAGGGTGACCATCTGGCGGAAGCGGCCGAGGCCGTGCAGCGCCTCCGCGACCTGGATCGCCAGCTCCCGCGTCGGCACCACGACCAGGGCCTGGGTGCGCAGGCTCTGGTCGTCCAGCCGCTCGACCAGCGGCAGCCCGTAGGCCGCCGTCTTGCCGGTGCCCGTGGGCGCCTGGGCGATCACGTCGTGACCGGCGAGGAGCAGGGGGATGGCCCGCTCCTGGACCACGGTGGGGACGTCGTAGCCGAGCGCGGCGATGGCGCGGAGCGTGTCCGCCCCCAGCCCCAGGGCGGTGAAGCCGGCGGCTGCGGCCGCCTCCACGGACTCGGTTGGGAGCGCGGAGGGAGGAGCCATCTGCTGATCACCTTGACAGAGCCGGGCTCGGCGCCGGCGCCTCTCGCCGCCGCCCCGGACTGCGACCATGGGTGCGGTGAGCAGCAGCCTCCGGCGACCGTCCCGACTCGCCGTCTGGCTCGCCCTGGGCCTGGTCTACGTGTTCTGGGGCTCGACCTACCTGGGAATCCGGATCACCATCGAGACGTTGCCGCCGCTGCTCACCGCGGCCACGCGCTTCCTGCTGGCCGCGGCCACCCTGGGGCTGATCGCCGCGGCCCGGGGCGAGCTGCGCCGGGCCCGGCCCACGCCCCGCCAGCTGGCCAGCTCGGCCGCGGTGGGGGTGATGCTGTTCGGGTTCGGCAACGGGATGGTGGTGCTGTCCGAGCGGCACATCGCCAGCGGGATCGCCTCCCTGGTGGTCGCCATCTCGCCGCTGCTGGTGGCGCTGATCTCGTTCGTCGCCTTCCGCCAGCCGCTGGGCCGGATCCAGGCCGCGGGCATGCTGCTCGGCTTGGCCGGACTGGTGATGCTGTCGCGGCCGGCGGGGGCGGCGGCCGTGAACGCCCTCGGCCTCGCCCTGGCGCTGGGCTCGGCGATCGCCTGGTCCTCCGGCTCGGTCTTCGCCAGCCGCGCCGACCTGCCCCGGACCCCGCTGCTGGCGGCCTCGCTGCAGATGCTGTTCGGCGGTCTCGCGCTGGTGGTCCTGGGCAGCCTGCTGGGGGAGCCGCGCCACCTCGACCTGGCCCGGGCCTCCGCCCGCTCGCTGGCGGCCCTCCTCTACCTGGTCGTGTTCGGCTCCCTGGTCGCCTTCACCGCCTACTCGTTCCTGGTCCGGGCGGCTCCGCTCTCGCTGGTCTTCACCTACGTCTACGTGAACCCGGTGATCGCCGTCGGGCTGGGCGCGCTGGTCGTCGGCGAGCGGGTGAGCGGGGTCGAGCTGCTGGGCGGGGCGGTGATCCTGGCCGGCGTGGCGATCATCGTCACCGGCCAGGCCGTCGCCGGCCGCCACGGGGCAGCCCGTGCAGCGGCGGAGGGCGGGCCGCAGACTGGTCGCGTGGGGACGGAGGCCCGGGAGAGGTGAGCGCGCCCGCCAGCTTCCGGTCGCCGGCTCCCGTCAACGAACCGATCCGCGGCTACGCTCCCGGCAGCCCGGAGCGCGCGGCTCTCCGGCAACGCCTGCGGTCGATGGCGGGCGAGGTGGCCGAGATGCCGCTGCTGATCGGGGGCCGGGCAGTCGAGACGGGGCACACGCTGCCGGCCGTGATGCCCCACCGCACCGCGCACGTCCTGGGTCACATCCAGCAGGGCGGGGGGCCGGAGGTGGCGGCCGCCATCGCGGCGGCGGGGGCGGCGTGGACGGACTGGTCGCGGGCACCCTGGCCGGACCGGGCCGCCGTCTTCCTGCGGGCCGCGGAACTGCTGGCGGGACCGTGGCGCGACACCATCAACGCCGCCACCATGCTCGGCCAGTCGAAGACGGTCCACCAGGCTGAGATCGACGCCGCCTGCGAGCTGTGCGACTTTCTCCGCTTCAACGTGGCCTACATGCTCCGAATCTACGACGAGCAACCCGACTCCTCGCCCGGGGTCTGGAACCGGATGGAGTACCGGCCGCTGGAGGGCTTCGTGCTCGCGGTAACCCCGTTCAACTTCACCTCGATCGCCGCCAACCTGCCGGCCAGCGCGGCCCTGATGGGCAACACGGTGCTGTGGAAGCCGTCGGACGCGGCGGCCCTCTCGGCCCATCACCTCATGCGCCTCTTCCAGGCCGCCGGGCTCCCGGACGGGGTCATCAACCTGGTCCACGGGCCGGGCCCCGACGTGGTGCAGGCGGCGATCGGGGACCCCGGCCTGGCCGGGATCCACTTCACTGGCTCGACCGCAGTCTTCCGGTCGATCTGGAGCCAGGTCGGCGAGAACATCGCCTCCTACCGCAACTACCCGCGCCTGGTCGGCGAGACCGGGGGCAAGGATTTCATCGTCGCCCACCGCTCGGCCGAGGTGGCCCCGCTCGCCACGGCGATCATCCGCGGCTCGTTCGAGTACCAGGGCCAGAAGTGCTCGGCCGCCTCCCGGGTCTTCGCGCCGGAGAGCCTGTGGCCGGCGCTCCGCGAGCGCCTGGCGGACCAGGTGCCGGCGATCCCGATGGGCGACGTTGCCGACTTCGGCAACTTCATGGGCGCGGTCATCAACGAGCGCGCCTTCCAGCGCCACCGCGATGCGATCGCCGAGGCGGGCAGCCGGCCGGGCCACGAGGTGCTGGCCGGAGGCGGCACCGACGATGGCGAGGGCTGGTTCGTAGAGCCCACCGTGGTGGTGACCGGCGATCCCGGCTCCCGCCTGCTCCGGGAGGAGCTGTTCGGGCCCATCGTCACCGTCCTCGTCTATCCGGATGCGGAGTACGAGCAGACCCTCGACCTGGTCGACCGCTCCACCCCCTACGGCCTGACCGGGGCGGTCTTCGCCACCGACCGGACCGCCATCGAGACCGCCGCCCAGCGCCTCCGCTACGCCGCCGGCAACTTCTACGTCAACGACAAACCGACCGGCGCCGTGGTCGGCCAGCAGCCCTTCGGCGGCGCCCGCGCCTCGGGCACGGACGACAAGGCGGGTTCACTCTGGAACCTGACCCGCTGGGTGGCACCACGAGCGCTCAAGGAAACCTTCAACCCCCCCACCACCCACATCTACCCTTCGATGGAGAGGGACCGGTGAGCGCGCCAGGCCCTGGCGTGGACGCTCTGCCCGCCTCTACGTGAACAGCGTGACCAGCCCGGCCGCCAGCAAGACCAGGCTCCAGCCGAGATCCAGGTTGAACCAGCCGCGGCGGAGGATGCCGAGGCCGACCTTCTCGTAGACGACCACGGCGACGGCGCCCATCACGGTCAGCATCGCCGCCACGTGGACGGTGGCCGCGAGGGCGGCGGTTAGGCCGAGCTGGCGGAGGTCCGAGTAGTGGTCGCCGACCGGCAGGCCGAGCAGGACCGGCGCCAGCATCAGCCCGGCGCCATGGGCCGATGACATCAGGAAGGACCAGGCGACCAGCCCGAGCAGGCCCACCCGCATACCCATCCCCTTGGGATGGGAGCGGGGCCGCGCCAGCTTGTACACCGCGAAGGCGACCAGGACCAGCGCCGCCGCCAGGCGGAGCGTGTGTGGGGGCACCACCTGCTGGGTGAGGGCGACCAGCACCACCACGATCGCGATCGACAGCTCGTGGCCGGCCGCGATGGGGAGCAGGGAGGACAGGACCGCGCGCCGGCTGCGCTCCTGCAGCCCGCGGCCGACCGCGAACAGCCAGCCCATGCCGGGGTTGACGCCGTGGTAGGCCCCGAGCAGCGCCAGCGCCGCCCAGGGCCAGACCGAGTTCCCCATCAGCCTGTCAGGAGTAGCAGTAGGAGTCGGACGAGGCGTCCCCGCCTTCCAGGTGGATCTGGTGGGTGCGCTGCTCGAACTCCTGGAAGAAGGCGCCGTCCTGCTCCAGGCCGCCACCGGGGGCGGCATCCAGCTTGGCCAGCCAGCTCCGGATCCCCTCCGGGTAAAACTGGGCGTCCCAGGCGGCGTACAGCGAGTTGGAGAGGTAGAGCCGGCGCCCGTCCCGGCTCAGCTCCACCATCTGGGGGCCGCCGTTCAGCCCGCCCGTCCGGCGGGTGATGCCGCCCATGTGGACCGAGCCGGTCTCGACCGGGTGGAAGGGGTCGGAGACGTCGTACTGCTTCAACTCCCCGGTCCCCCAGCAGGAGACGTACAGCCAGCGGTCGTCGAGCGAGAGGTTGATGTCGGTGACCAGCGGGGGCACCGCACCGAAACCCTTGAGAAGCGGCGGCAGCTGGTCGGCCGGGGCGGGCTCGGCGGGGATGGTGATGACCTTGCACACCTTCCACTCGGTGCCCTCCAGGTACCAGGTCCATACCGAAGCGCTGAGATCGGTGAGGCAGGTGACCACGCCCACGAAGCCGTGGCTGCGGGTGGGGTCGTGCGCGGGCCGCAGCTCGAGCGCCATCTGGTGCTCCTTGCCGAGGTCGATCGCCTGCTTGTGGCGGCGCTTGGGCAGGTCCCAGATGTGGATGGAATGGCCGTAGCCGCCGGCCAGCAGGATCTCGGGAACGATCCCCTTCTCGATCATGTCGGGAGTCCCCCACTCGCTGGTGATCGCGACGTCGTAGCCCAGGTGCCACCAGAAGTCGTAGGCCAGCTCCTGGGGTCCCCGGTCCAGCTCCCAGCGGCCCTTGACCGCGAACGTGTCGTGGTCGAGGACGAAGATGCCCCCCGGTCCCCCGCCGCCGGGGGCGCCGAGCGCGCTCACGTAGATTCCGTCGGGGCCGCAGTGGATGGTGTGGGGCCGGCTGTAGCCGGCGCGGGAGGCGATCTCCTCGGCCTCGATGGTCCTGACCAGCCGCGGCCGGCGGGGATCGGGCTTGGTGTCGACGACGTAGATCCGGCTCGAACGGAGGCCTGGGAGGAGCAGGAAGCGGCGCTCCCCGTGCGGGTGCGGGGCGTAGGGGCAGAGTGCCGAGCTGCACGCGTTCCAGCCGAAGTGGTGGAGCTCGTCGCCGAGGTTGGGCATCTCCAGCCGGCCCACCTGGCGGCGGTAGGTCGGGCTCTGGGGGTCGGTGTCGACCACCACCAGCGCGTCCGGCTGCTTGGCCTCGGGGTCGAACGTGACCATGTAGGCGAGCGTCTCGGCCGGGGCCTCGGCGGCGAGCTTGGGCGACGGGTAGAAGGTCGGGTCGGGGCGGAGCAGTGTGGCCATGCGGGTCTCCTGTAACTGTTCGCGGGGCGGGAGATGGGTCCGGCCGCACTGGCCGGTAGCGCGGCGCTACCCGGTACAGAAGACGGCGGGGGCCTGGGTCCGGCGCTGGGCGGGCCAGCTGGTCTCAGGCATCAGCATTCTCCGAGTCTAGTGTGTCCGCGCCGACGGCTCGCAGCAGCCGGTCGCCGGGCACCGGCGGCCGCCTCAGCCGGACGGCGCGCCCAGCAGCCGGCCGAACTCGGCCAGGCTCTCGCCGCCGGAGACCCGCACCCGGCCCAGCTGGAGCCGGTGGGCTGCCGACTCCTCGGAGCCGGGGGCGGTCGTGGTGGCGCTCCGATAGCCGGCGGCCCGGACCGCCTCCTGCACGGCCGGGCTGAACCGTCCACTGGGGTAGCAGAAGTCCTCGACCGGAGTGCCGGTCAGGCTCTGCAGCCGGCTCCGGCTCTCCTCCACCTCCAGCTTCAGGCGGGACGGGGGCAGGGTGGTGAGGTCCAGGTGGTTCACCGTGTGAGAGCCGACCTCGACCCCCTGGGCGCCCAGCCCGGCCACCTCGGCGGCGGTCATGTAGGCCGGCCGGCCGAGGAAGCCCGGAACGATGTAGGCGACCGCGCTGAAGCCCCGGGCCTGTAGGGCGGGGAGCGCCGTGCTCCAGAAGTCCGCGTACCCGTCGTCGAAGGTCAGGACCACCGCCCCCCGGGGCAGCGGGCCCTGGCCGTCGAGGTAGTCGTCGACCTCGGTCATCGTAACCGGGTGGAAGCCGCGCTCCCGGAGCAGGTCGAGCTGGGCCCGGAAGTCGGCGGGCCGCACGCTGAGACCGAAGCCGAGGCGGCCGGCCGGGTCGGCGTCCCGGACGTAGTGGTACATCAGGATCGGAACCCGGATCGTGGCCCGGCCCGGGGGGAGCATGGCGTGGCGCTCGGCGCGGTCCGGACCCTGGTCAAGGGTTGCCGCGATCGGACCCGGCGCGATCGGTTGGGTGGCGGTGGCGGGCCCCGCCGGGGGCGCCGGCGCCCGCACCGGTGAGGGGAGGAGCGCCACCGCGGTGATCGCGGGCAGGAGAAGCGCGCAGGCGAGAAGGCGGCGGATGTCCCGGACTCTACGAGATCAGGCCCGCGCGCGGGTCGGCTGACGCCGAGCCCGGGACCGGCCCTGCTGACCACCAGGCCGCCTCCGCACGGTGCGCTTGGATGCCAAGTGCACCAGTTACGACCGGCCAATCGGTGCGTTCCGGCAACCGTATGTCCCCCTTGGCGGGCGGAGCGGGCTTGGGGGCGGGCTCGCGAGCTAGGTCGAGACCCGGAAGACCAGGCCCAGGCCGAAGGTGGCGCCCCCGACCAGCACCCCTGCGATCGTCATCTCGAAACCGGAGCCCCACCAGCTGCGGAGCGTGAACAGGGACTTGGCGGCCCCGACCCCGAAGTGGGCGACCAGCGAGACCGCGGCCGCCGTGACCACCCCGGCGGTACCGGACAGGAAGAAGAAGGGGATGACCGGGATGATGGCGCCCACCGCCGTGCTGACCAGGCCGGCCACGGCCGCGGTCCAGGGGTTGCCGCCCCCGTCGACAGTGCCGAACTCCTCGGCGGCGATGGTCTTGAGCATGGCCTCCGGGTTGCGCGCCAGCTTCTCGACCAGCTCGTCGGCGTCCTCACGGGAGAGCCCCTTCAGCTGGTAGAAGAGCGACAGCTCCTCCATCTCCTCGGCCGGGTGCTCCTCCAGCTCGCGCCGCTCGTGGGCGAGGTTGGCGGCGGCGATCTCGCTGGTGGAGCGGGCCGCGAGCCAAGCGCCGACCCCCATCGAGAGGGCGGAGGCGATGGCGCCCGCCAGCCCGGCGGTGAGCACGAACCGGCCGGAGGCGCCGGTCGCGCCGGCGACACCGGCCACGATTCCGAACACGGCCGCCAGGCCGTCGTTGGCCCCGTAGATGGCGTCGGACACCCAGCCGGTGCCGGAGCGATGCCACGTCTCCCGGCCCAGGATCCGCTGCAGGCGGCTGTCGGTGGCGGCGCCGGAATCGCCCATCTCGGCGGCGGTGGCGGTGGCCGTCATCTCGCTGACCGCCATCGCGTGCGAGCGCTCGTCGCGGCGGATGGCGGCCAGCAGGTGGTCGGTCGGGGCATCTCCGGTGGGCTCGCCGTACACCCCCAGCACCTCGTCGTCCTCGGCCGCCTCCCGGGCCCGGAGCATCCGCTCGGCAGGAGCGAACCGCGCCTGCAGCTTGAGCCAGGGGGAGATCCTGACCGAGGCCGGGTCGGGCACCGTCGCGCCCAGCTCTCGGAGGCGGGCTTCGAGGCGGGCGCGGTGCGTTGCCTCGGCCTGCGCGATCCGCTCCAGGATCTCGGCGCGGCGGGGGTCCGGCTCCCGCCCGGCGAGCACACCGTACACGTAGCCGGCCTGGATCTCGCCCCGCCACGCGCGCAGGAGTCGATCCTCGACCGGGCTCACGAGGCTAAGTCTGCCACCGCGCCGCACCGGAAGACGCCGCTGCCAGCGTTAGCCGATGCAAACCGTCCATCTGGAATTGCCGAGAGGTACGCATGGCCAAGTACAACCGGCTGGCACTCAACGTGGTGCTGGTGTTCATCGGTGTGATGCTGATCGTGGGCTCTGTGCTCAGCGCGATCGGTACCACCCTCTTTCCGCTCGACCAGTTCGTCGGCACCCGCGCGTCCGTGGCGGGGATCGCCTTCGGCGTGGGCGTCACGCTCGCCGGCTTCAACCCCGCCGCCCACCCCACCTGGGTCCGGATCACCGTCCTCTACTGCGCCCTCGAGGTCGTCTACGAGCTGGTCGACAGCATCCTGCTCGGGCGGGCCGGCTTTGCGCTGATCCCCTTCCTCGTCTCGCTGATCGTGGGTTTTCTCGTCATCTTCCTGAACCCGGAGCGCGGCAACCTGCTGCCCCGTTCGGGTGGCGCCCTGCGAACCGCCGGATTGGCCCGCACCCCGTAGACCGCGCGGGGCGCCTCCCCAAGAGGCGCCCCGCCCTTTATTTCAGGCGCCCAGGGCCACCGGCCTGGCGGTCAGGCGCTCGAGCCGGCCGCCGCGGAGGATCTCGATCTCAAGTGGCTCGCCCACCCGGGCCCCGATCATCAGTCCCTGGAGGTCACCCGCCTTGCTCACTGGCCGGCCGGCCACGCCCACGATCAGGTCGCCGGCGAGCAGCCCGGCGCCGGCCGCGGGACTGCCCTCGACCACCTCCATGACCCCGATCGCGCCCCTGCGGCCGAGCCGATCGGCGACCTCCGCCGGGAGCGGCTGGGTGCCCCCGGCGATGCCCAGGTAGCCGCGCCGGACGTGGCCATCCCGGTGGATGGCGCTGAGAATCCGGCGGGTGGTGGGGTTGAGCGGCACCGCCAGGCCCAGGCCCACCCCGGCCACGGCCGTGTTGATGCCGACCACGCGGCCACGGCCGTCGGCCAGCGCGCCGCCGGAATTGCCGGGGTTGAGGGCGGCATCGGTCTGGATGACGTTCTCCACGACGCGCCGGCCGTCCGCCCAGCGCGTCGGCAACGAGCGGCCGAGCCCGCTCACCACGCCGGCCGTGACCGAGCCCGCGTAGCCGAGGGGATTGCCGACGGCGACCACCAGCTGGCCCACCCGCAGGCGGTCGGCGTCACCCAGCTCGGCCGGGGCCAGCCGGCCACCCCGGGTCCTGACCAGGGCGAGGTCGGAGAGCGGGTCGGCGCCCACCACCTCGATCTCGTAGGTGGCCCCGTCCGCGAAGCCGGCCCGGCCCTCCCCGGCGCCGTCCACCACGTGGGCGGACGTGATCATCAGGCCGCCGGCGGTGATCGCCACGGCAGAACCGGTGCCCTCCGCCCGGCGGCCGCCGGAGCGGCCGACCCGGAGGCTGGCCACCGCCGGCAGCAGTCGCTCCGCCACGCCGGTGACAGCCGCCTCAGAGCCGATGAACAGCTCGCTGAGAGCCATGGTCTAGAAGGTCTGCCGGTCCCCGGCCCAGGGGGCGCCCCGGAATCGGCGAGCTCCAAATCCACCGGAGGCGAAGCGGCGCGCCCAGTGGCGGGCCATGATCTCCACCGGTCGGGGCGTCTCGGGACCCCCCTGGTCCTCGCTGCCCTCGCCGCGCCGGCGACCCGAGCCGCCGGCTGTGAACTCCGTGGTGGTGGCACCGGCCACCGCGCCCCAGGTCACGTCGAGCTTGAACTGGCGCTCGGCCTCCCGGGCGATCGCGATCCGGTGGCCGCGGGTGTGCTCGCGGAAGCGGCCGATTCGGCCCGCCTCGGCGCCCGACCTGAGCTCCGGCAAGGCGTCGGCGGCCACCTCGGGCGGGGCCAGCCTGCCCACCACCCGGATCTGTTCGCCCTCGACCGTCACCGAGGGCGCCTCCACGAACCATCCGTCCGGCACCCGACCGGCGAACCAACCTGCAATTCTGTCGCTGTCTTTCTTTTCCATGATTACAAGATTACCCAGTAAGCACGAGCTCAAACGCAGCCCGCTGCGAAAAGATAGCGAAGATCGCGAGGGCGGCCGCCTTGGGAAGCCGTAGGCCGGGTTCGCTCAGACCCTTGCGAGGCGGGCGACTTCGTCGGCGATCAGGCCGTCCAGGGCGACGGCGACTGTCAACTCGCTGGCCACATCGCCGGTCGCCCGGCGGCCGATCACGGCGCCGCTGCCGTCGTAGAGCCGGGCGATGGCGCCGTCGCGCCAGCGCGCCTCCAGGTCGGGGGCCTGGTGCCGGCGGCTGCGAAGCCCGGTGGCGCGGGGGCTGCCAGCTGCTAGCGCTGCCTTGACAGGGAGTGCTTCCACGTTCAGCACCTTACGCTTCTGGTATCAGAAAAGCTCACATTAACAATATCAGGTCGCGCGCTCTGCGATGCTTTCCCGATGATGGGCCGGTGAGGCAGCTGCTGCCCGGGGAGGCGCCCGCCAGCCGGGATCCGGCCCATGCCCGCCGCTGGGTGGCCGCCTACTCGGAGCTCGTGGCGCTCGATCAGCGGCTGCTCGAGGGGGCGGGCGGGGCCGGCGGCGCTGCGGGCCCGATCGCAACCCACCTCGAGTGGTGCCGGGCCCGGCTCGGCTTTTGGCGGGAACGCCGGCTCGACCTGGCCGATCGCTGAGCCTCTCAGCCGGCCGGGCGGGCGTCGACCAGGTGGGAGGCGTCGGCCAGCGACTGGACCACGATCTGCTCGCCCTTGACCAGGAGCACGGTGACGCTGGTGAATCCCGGCATCACCCGGAGCTGGCCCCAGCCGAGGCCGAGCAGGCTGGACACATAGATGGCGATGGCCGCGTTGTGGGTGACCACCGCCACCCGGGGCCGCGCCGAGCCGGAGCGCCCGAGGTCGGCCACGATCTCCCCCAGCACGGCCGCCATCCGCTCGACCACCTCCGGGGCGGCCTCGGGGAACGGATAGGCATCGCCACCGGTGGGACCGCCGCTGCCGCCCTCGTCCCAGTGGGTGCGCACCTCGCGCAGGCGGGCGTCCACGCTGACCGGCAGGCCATGGGGCGGGCCACGGCCTGCGCGGTCTGCCGGGCCCGCTCCAGGTCGGAGGCCCAGACCCGGTCGATGGGGACGGCCGCCAGCCCCTGCCCCAACCGCCGCGCCTGCTCCTCGCCGGCAGGGCTGAGGGGCGGGTCGACCACCCCCTCGCCCAACAACGCCATCCCCGAGTAGGCGTCGGCGTGCCGGATGAGCCAGACCTCGCTAACATCCTCGACCCCGACCAGGTGGCGCCGGTTGAGATCCGCGAGCATGCGCAGGAACGACTCCCGGCGCTCCTCAGCCACGGCTCACCGCCCGCTCGATCGCGCTCCGCATGGCGGTCACGGCCCCAATCCCGAGTACGGTCGGGTCCACCTCCCGCCGGCCCGTGCTGACCGCGAAGACGGTGTCCCCGTCGTGCATGGTGTGGACCGGCCGGATGGCCAGAGCCAGCGCATCATGGCCCAGCTCGGCCAGCTTGCGGCAGCCGGACTTGTCCAGCCGGGCGTCGGTCGCCAGGACGCCCAGGGTGGTGTTGCCGGCGAATTCGGCGGGGGCGCTCGCCTGGCCGCTGAGGAGGGCATCCCAGGCCCCCACGCCGGCCAGCAGCCCGCCCTCGGAATCGACCACGTCGCCGAGCGCGTTGACCACGGCCAGCGCCCCCACCCGGGCGCCGCCCGGCAGCTGTACGGAGGCGCTGCCGAGGCCGCCCGGCACCGCCCGCTCCCAGCCCAGCAGCTTGCCGACCCAGGCCCCCGTGCCCGCGCCCACCCGGCCCTCCGCGGGAGCGATCGCCCGCTCCGCGTCCTGGCAGGCCACGTAGCCCTCGGTTGCGCCCGGGTGGGCACTGGACGAGCCCCGGCCGAGGTCGAAGAGGACGGCGGCCGGCACGATCGGCACCCGGGCCGGGCCGGCCTGGAGGCCGATGCCCCGTTCGGCGAGGTAGCGCATCACCCCGTCGGCCGCCGCCAGGCCGAAGGCCGAGCCGCCCGCGAGCAGGATGGCGTGGACCCGCTCGACCAGGTTGCCGGGCCGCAGAAGGTCGGTCTCGCGGGTGCCGGGAGCCGAGCCGCGCACGTCCACCCCGGCTACTGCGCCATCGGCGGGGAGGAGGACGACGGTGCAGCCGGTGAGCGCCGCCGGGTCGCTCCAGTGGCCCACCCGGATGCCGGCGACGTCGGTGATCGGCATTCCGGTGAGGGTACATTTGGCGGGTGCCGAGCGTGGACCGGGCCGGCCTCGTCGGCTTCCTCCAGGAACTGGTCCGGATCCCCAGCGTCAACCGGCCCGAGAGCGGGCTCTCGGAGGCGCCGGCGGCGGCGCTGGTGGCTGACCGCATGCGCCGCTTCGGCTGGTCGCCGGTGGTTGAGGAGGCCGCCCCCGGGCGTCCCAACGTGGTGGCCGTGGTCGAGGGCGACCGGCCCGGGCCGACCCTGATGTTCGAGGGCCACACCGACGTGGTCACCGAGGGTGACCGCGACGCCTGGACCCGCCATCCGTTCGGGGCTGAGATCGACGGCGGCCGCCTCTTCGGGCGGGGGTCGGCGGACATGAAGGCGGGGGTGGCGGCCATGCTCTTCGGCGTCGCCGCCATGGCCGCCGAGCCGTTCGCGGGCCGGGTCCTGGTCGCGGCGCTCGCCGACGAGGAGGGCATGATGCTGGGGGTCAAGGACTTCGTCCGCCGCGGCCACGGTCGCGGCGTCGCCGGGGCGATCGTCTGCGAGCCCGAGGAGCGCGAGGTGTGCACCGCGCAGAAGGGCGCGATCCGGGTGCGGGTCTCTTCGCTGGGCAGGATGGCGCACGGGGCCATGCCCGCCCACGGGCTGAACCCGATCCCGGCCCTGGCCGAGTTCCTGGGCTTCTGCACCACGATCGAGTCCGAGCTACAGCGGGAGCACGGTCGCCACCCCCACCTGGGTCTGCCCCACATCACCCCCACGGTCCTGGCCGCGGGCAGCGCAGAGCAGATCAACGTGATCCCGGGCGAGGCATGGGCGGCGCTCGACATCCGCACCGTGCCCGGCGTCGACCACCCCGCGCTCGTGGACCGGCTGCGGGCCGCCTGCGGCGAGGGCTTGACCCTCACCGTCATCGACGAGCGGCCGCCGACCGAGACCGCGCAGACCGAGCCCGTGGTCCAGGCCGTGGCCCTGGCTCACCAGCGGGTCTACGGGGAGGCGCCCCGCTACGGGGGCGTTCCCGGCTCCACCGACGGCACCATCCTCTGGCGCGACGCGGGGATCCCGATCGTGACCTACGGACCGGGCGGGAAGTGGATCGCCCACCAGGTCGACGAGTACGTGGAGGTGGAGGAGGTGGTGCGCGCGGCCGAGGTCTACGCCGAGGCCGCCCGGATCTTCCTGGGCGCCGCGGCGGCCTCAGCTGACCGCTGACCGCTCACCGCCGAGCGCTGACCAGCTGAGCGCTGACCGCCGCTCTCAGTCTGGACCGAGGCCTGCCATCCCGCTCCGGATCAGCTCGGTGACGATCTGGGGCGAGAAGGGCTTGGTGACCAGGACCAGGGGCCGCGTCACCATCAGGTCCTCCGGCGGTGTGGCTCCGCTGATGACGGCGTCGTAGGCGCCCTCGACCATGCGCTCGGCGACCGACGCGAAGTCGACCACCAGCTCGGCGACGCAGCCGGCGGCCGCCGCGCACTGCACCAGCAGCCACTGGTAGGAGACGTCGGACTCGACGATGAGGACCCGGCGGGGAGCTGAGGAGGTGCCCTGGATGGGCTCCCCGCGCACCATCCGGCGGTGCAGCTCACGGATCTCCGGCATCGGGTCCAGGCCCTGCTCGCTGACCATGCGCCGGAACCTCTCATAGACGCGCAGCGCGCGCGTGCGATCTCCCAGCAGGTAGCTGGCCAGCATCAGGCGGCAGTGGTGCTGCTCGCTCTGCGGGTCCCGGCGCACGGCCTGCTCCAGGTAGGGCACGGCCAGCTGGGGCCGGCCCGCCTCCAGGGCGCGGGCCCCGGCCTGGCCGGCCGCCTCCGCCAGCCGGGGGCCGTACCGCTCCTTCAAAGAAAGGGCCCAGGGCGTCGTCGGATCGTGCTGGAGGATCTCCCCGCGCACCAGTTCCAGGGCCCGCTGGAGGCCGGCCAGGCTCCCCAGTACGGCCAGCTCGTCGAACTCGTCGAGGTCGCTCGGGAGCCGGCCGGGGTCTATCCGGTAGCCGCGCTCCACCGTGACCACGGCGCCGGCGTCGCCCAGGAGGCGGCGGAGGACCGAGACGTAGGTCTCGATGGTGGCATCGGCGTGGCAGGGGGCATCGTCGCCCCACAGGCGGGCGGCCAGTCTCGCCTTGGAGACGCGGCGTCCCCGCTCGCTGAGCAGGATCTCCAGAAGCCGCCGGGGCTTGACGCCGCCCAGGTCGCGGGGCCCCAGGCAGCCGCGGTCGGTCTCGATCTCCAGCGGACCGAACAGCCTGGCATTCACAACCCCTATACGCAGCCGGGGCGCGATCTGGATAAAAGGTTTCCCAAAGGTGGGGTACAGCAGAGTAGGACATTGCCGCTGTCACCATTTGCTGTGCAGCTGAACATTTAGATCAGGAGTCCGCGATGACAAAAGACGCCAACGAGCTGTTCGACGGCCAGCCCGTGCTCGAATTCGAGTCCGACGCTGACCGCCGCGGCTTTCTGAAGTACGCCGCCCTCTTCGGTGTGGGGGCCACCCTGGTGGCGTGCGGCAACAACAAGTCGGGTGGCGGCTCGCCGGCGGCGAGCAGCTCGCCCAGCACCGCTCCCAGCGCCTCCCCCACCGACGATACCAGCGCCTTCGGACAGGGCGACCTGGGCATCGCCAACTTTGCCCTCACGCTGGAATACCTGGAGGCCGACTTCTACGCCAAGGGCGTGGCCGGAGGGTCCGGGCTGCTGGGAGACCTGCTCCCCCTGATCCAGCCGATCGCCAACCACGAGGCGGCCCACGTCCAGGCCCTGACCCAGCTGATCACCGCGGCGGGGGGCAAGCCGGCCGCCAAGCCGACCACCAAGTACCCCGACGGGACGTTCACCGACAAGATGAAGTTCCTGATGACCGCCTCGGTCTTCGAGGAGACCGGGGTCAAGGCCTACCACGGCCAGGTCACCCGGATCCAGGACAAGAAGGTTCTGGCCGCGGCCGCCAGCATCGCCGGCGTCGAGTCGCGGCATGCCGCCATCCTCGCCGACATCCTCAATCAGAAGCAGGTTCCATCGCCGGTCGAAGCCCACGCCCCCTCCAGCGAGATCGTGGCGGCCGTCAAGCCGTTCCTGGGGAGCTAAGTAGAAATGTTGAACAACATGTGGACCCGCAGATCGTTCCTGGGCAAGTCGGCGCTGGGCGCCGGCGCCGTCATCTCCGGTGAGGCCGCCATCCAGCTGCTCAGCACCACCCGGGTCTGGGCCGCAGCCGCGCAGGGCGACCTCGACATCCTCAACTTCGCCCTCACCCTCGAGTTCCTCGAGGCCGACTTCTACATGCAGGCCAACGCGGCCGCCGACAAGCTGTTCACCGACCAGCGCTCGAAGGACCTCTTCAAGCTGATCGGTTCGGACGAGGCCGCCCACGTGTCGGCCATCAGCGACACCATCACCAAGCTCGGGGGCAAGCCGGTTGCCAAGCCGACGGTTAAGTACCCGGACGGCAGCTTCACCGACTACAAGAGCTTCCTCAAGCTCTCCAAGACGTTCGAGGAGACCGGCGTCGGGGCCTACCTGGGCCAGGCCGGAGCCATCACCGATCCTGCGATCCTGCAGGCCGCGGCGGGCATCTTCGGCGTCGAGTGCCGCCACGCGGCGCTGGTCGGCAAGATCGCCGGCCTGCCCGCCGAGGGCGGCGTCTACATGGGCGCCACCGAGACCGCCAAGACCAAGGACGAGGTTCTGGCCGCGGTCAAGCCCTTCCTCAGCTAGCGGCTTCCCCTCCTATCGTCGAGGCCCGAGCCGGCGTGGCCCGGGCCTCTTTTGATGGTCTCAGGCTCGGGGCACCCGCCGCCTACGCCGGCCGGTGACCGGGCCGCAGCCTGGGAATCGAGTCCAGCAGGGAGCGCGTGTACGGGTGCTGGGGGGCGGCGAAGAGGCGCTGGACCGGGCCCTGCTCGACGATCTCGCCCCGGTTCATGACCAGCACCCGGTCGCACATGTGGCGCACCACCGAGAGATCGTGGGAGACCAGGACCAGCGTCAGCTCGAACCCGGTCCGGAGGTCCTCCAGAAGGTTCAGGATCTGGGCCCGGACCGAGACGTCGAGGGCGCTCACCGGCTCGTCGGCCAGCAGCACCCGGGGCCGCGGCGCCAGGGCCCGGGCGATCGCGATCCGCTGCCGCTGGCCGCCCGAGAATTCGTGCGGGTAGCGGCCCGCGGCCGCCTCGGGCAGCCCCACGGCTTCGAGCAGCTCCAGAACGCGGGCCTGGTGGTCCTCGCGGATGGCCAGCGCCCGCAGCGGCTCCGCCACCAGCCGGCGGACGCGCATCCGGGGGTCGAGGGCACTGACCGGGTCCTGGAAGACCACCTGCACCTCCCGCCGCAGCGATCCGCCGTGGTACGTGATCAGGCCGCCGTCGGGCCGTTCCAGGCCGAGCAGCAGCCGCATCAGGGTGGTCTTGCCGGAGCCCGACTCGCCCACCACCCCCAGCGTCTCGCCGCGGGCCAGCTCGAAGCTGACCCCGGCCACGGCGGTCAGCGTGCGGGCTGGGCGCCAGGGCGAGGTGCGGGGCAGGCGGTAGCGCCGGGAGACGTCGCGGACCGTGAAGACGGTCTCGGGCGCGGCCGCCTGGCTCACAGGTGGGGATGCCAGCAGGCGGCCAGGTGGCCGCCCGCCTCCGCCAGGGGCGGCATCTCCGCGCAGGCGGCATCCGCCCGGGGGCACCGGTTGCGGAAGGGACAGCCGGCGGGGAACTCGCCGAGCCCGGGCACCGAGCCCGGGATGGCGCGTAGGTGGCGGTCGGGAAAGTCCTCGTCCAGCGCCGGGATCGCCTCCAGCAGGCCCCTGGTGTAGGGGTGGCGGGGGTCGCCGAAAACCTCGTCCACCGGCCCTGACTCGACGATCCGGCCCCCGTACATGACCAGCACCGAGTCGCAGATGTTGGCCACCACCGCCAGATCGTGGGTGATCAGGAGCAGGGCGGCGCCCGCCTCGTCCACCAGCCGGGTCAGGAGCTTCAGGATCTGTGCCTGCACGGTCACGTCGAGCGCGGTGGTGGGCTCGTCGGCGACGATCAGGTCGGGATCGCAGGCCAGGGCCATCGCGATCATCACCCGCTGCCGCTGGCCGCCCGAGAGCTGGTGCGGGTAGGCGAGCATCTTCTCCGCCGGGTCTCCGATCTGGACCCGACCCAGAAGCTCCAGCACCCGGGCCCGGGCCGCGCCGCGGCCCAGGCGGCGGTGGAGGCGGAGCGGCTCGGCGACCTGGTCAACGATGCGCATGGTCGGATTGAGCGCCGTCATGGGCTCCTGGAAGATCATCGCCATGCGGTCGCCGCGCAACGCGCGCAACTCCGCGGTGGATTTTTGCAAAAGGTCGTCGCCTTCCAGCAGAATGCGGCCGGCGGTCGGCGTGAGCTGAGCGGGCGGCAGCAGCCCCATGATGCTGTGGGCGGTCACCGACTTGCCGGATCCCGATTCGCCGACCACGCAGACGATCTCGCCGGCCCCCACCGTAAACGAAACGTCTTCCACCGCATTGATCCGGTCGGCATGCGGGGGCAGGCGTACCGTCAGGCCCTGGATGTCCAGGACGGGGGAAGTCATATGCGAAGGGCCGCGTGCATCACACGCGGCGTGCGAGTTTGGGATCG
>JBBSHA010000006.1:0-19731 GCA_038253595.1 Candidatus Dormibacterales bacterium | reverse complement strand
GTTTGTATCGAGTCCCAATCTGCGCTTCTGTGCGGGGCCTGTCAAGGCTGCCGGGGCCGAGCTTGAATAGAATTGCGGGCATGGCCAGGATCGCCGCCAACGGTCTGGAGATCGAGTACGAGATCTTCGGCGAGGAGGCCGACCCGCCCCTCCTGCTGGTCATGGGCCTGGGCGCCCAGCTGCTGTCCTGGGAGGCCGAGTTCTGCCGGCTCCTGGCGGCCGCCGGGTTCCGCGTCATCCGCTTCGACAATCGGGACATCGGGCTCTCCACGCCGTTCGACGACCAGGGCGTCCCCGACCTGCTCAGGGTGATGGCCGGCGAGCAGGCGCCCCCGTACACGCTCGACGACATGGCCGATGACGCAGCCGCCCTGCTGGAGAGCCTGGGCATCGCCGCCGCCCACGTGGTCGGCGCCTCCATGGGTGGCTTCATCGCCCAGCTGCTGGCGATCCGCCACCCCGGGCGGGTGCTCAGCCTGACCTCGATCATGTCCGGCCCGGGTGGCCTGGCCGACAATACCCGGCCGACCCCGGAGGCCGAGGCCGCCCTGCTCGCGCCACCCCCGTCCGAGCGGGAGGCGGCGATCGAGCACAGCTTCATGATCGCCCGCACCACCCACAGCCCGATCCACTTCGACGAGGCGCGGGTGCGGTCCGCGCGCACTGCCATGATCGACCGCTCCTACCGGCCCGCCGGCAGCGCCCGCCATTTCGCGGCCGTCGCCGCCGCCCCCTCGCGGGTGGCGGCGCTGGGCCAGCTCCGCATTCCCAGCGTGGTGATTCACGGCGAGCTGGATCCGCTGGTGCCGGTCGAGAACGGACGCCGGACCGCGGCCGCCATCCCCGGCGCCCGCCTCCTGCTGCTGCCGACCATGGCCCACGACCTGCCCCTGCCCTGCTGGCCACAGGTCGTCGAGGCGATCAGCGAGGTTGCCCGGGCGGGTGCGGCGCCCCGCGCCTGAGCCGGAGCACGCCTCTCAGCCGCCCCAGTCGGGCAGCAGCCGCAGCTGCTCGACGCGGCGGGCGGCCGGCGCATAGCACTTGCCGAAGTAGTCGAGCACCATGCGCCGGGCCGCGAACCGGGTCGCGACGTGGCGGATCGACTGCCGCATCATCGCCACCCAGCGGGTCGGAATGCCGCGGCTGTCGCGGTCGTAGAACGCGGGCGCCACCTCGCGCTCCAGCAGCCGGTAGAGGGCGTCGGCCTCGGCGATGTCGTCGGTGGCGGGACGGTCCATGGTCGCCCCCGACGGGATCGCCCAGCCGGCGGAGGGCCGGTAGCCCTCGTCCCACCAGCCGTCCAGCACGCTCACGTTGAGCACCCCGTTGGCACCCGCCTTCATGCCCGACGTGCCGCTCGCCTCCAGGTACCGGCGGGGGTTGTTGAGCCACACGTCGGAGCCCTGCACCAGCGGCCTGGCGACCTCGATGTCGTAGTCCTCCAGAAACGCCATGCGCGGTTCCTGGCGGGCGGTCTGCACGATCTCGCGCAGGATCTCCTTGCCGGGCTGGTCGGCGGGATGGGCCTTGCCGGCGAAGATGAACTGCACCGGCCGCTCCCGGCTGGTCAGCAGGCGGGCCAGGCGGGCGCGGTCGGTCAGCACCAGGTTGGCCCGCTTGTAGGGCGCGAACCGGCGGCTGAAACCGATTGTGAGGATGTCCGGGTCCAGGCTGCCGGCGCCCCGGTCGCGGGCGAAGTCGACCAGGCGGTGGCGGAGGGCGACATGCACCGCCCACAGCTCGGTGTCGGGAATGCCGTCGGCGGCCTCCCAGCGGGGGTCGCCGGGGTCCAGGTCCCACCAGTCGGGTCCGACGTGCCGGCGCAGCAGCTCGCCCAGCTCCTCTGCCACCCAGCTCGGCATGTGGGCGCCGTTGGTCACCGAGTAGATCGGCACCTGGGCCTCCGGCAGGCCCGGCCAGGCGTCCCGCCACAGCCGGCGCGACACCGCTCCGTGGAGCCGGCTCACCCCGACCGCGTGGTCCGCCATCCGGAGGCCGACGTAGGTGGTGCAGAGCAGCTCGCGGGGATCGCCCGGCTGCTTGCGGCCGAGGTCCATGAAGCGGTCGAACGCGATGCCGACCTCGTCCAGGTAGGGGTGGAGCAGGTCGTAGACCAGCCCCGGCTCGAAGTGGTCGCTGCCGGCCGCGACCGGGGTGTGGGTGGTGAAGATGAAGCCCGCCCGCGCCATCAGCCGGGCCTCCTCCAGCGTCAGCTGGCGGCGGCTGCGCAGCTCGCGGATGCGCTCGATCGCGACCAGGAAGCCGTGGCCCTCGTTCATGTGAAAGACGGTGGCCTCGATCCCCATCGCACGCAGGGCGCGCATGCCGCCGATGCCGAGGACCATCTCCTGGGGCAGCCGGCGGGCCGGCTCGGGCACGTAGAGCCGGTCGCTGATGGAGCGGAACTCGGGCGGGTTGGCCTCGAGGTCGGTGTCGAGCAGGAAGAGTGGGACGCGGCCGACCTGGGCCCGCCAGACCGCGATCCGAACGCTGCGGTCACCGTGCGGGCACTCGACCTCCAGCGGCCGGCCGCCCTCGCCCTGGACGCGGACCAGGGCCATCGACTCGAAGCGGTTCTCCGGGTACACCTCGTACTGGCCGCCCTGCTCGTCGAGGCGCTGGCGGCCGAAGCCCTGGCGGTAGAGCAGGCCCACGCCGACCAGCGGCAGCCCCAGGTCGCTGGCCGCCTTGAGATGGTCGCCGGCCAGGATGCCGAGGCCGCCCGAATAGATGGGCAGCGACTCGGTGATGCCGAACTCCAGCGAGAAGTAGCCGATCACCAGCGGTGCCCGGGCGTCCAGGAACGGGGGCCTGCGGTCCCGGTGCTCGCGGATTGCGGCCCGCGCCACCTCGAGGGCCGCAATCACCTCCGGCCGCTCCCCGGCCGCAGCGACACCGTCGGAGCCGAGCCGCTGCAGGAGCACCACCGGGTTGTGGGCCGAGGCCTCCCAGGCCCGGGGGTCGAGGATCTCGAAGAGGCGCCGGATGCGGCTGTCCCACGACCAGGTCAGATCGAGCGCCAGGCTCTCGAGCTCCTCCTTCAACCGCCAATCACCGCCCTACGATGTTAGGGATGAGGGCCGCCGCCCGGCCGACCGCAGCCACCGGATCTCCGGGTGGACCGGGTTCGGGGCCCCGCGCCGCCGAACGGGGGTTGGGCTGCGCTAGACTGGGCCGCCGGCGCCTGACGAGCGGGAGTAGCTCACCTGGCAGAGCGCGACCTTCCCAAGGTTGAGGTAGCGAGTTCGAGTCTCGTCTCCCGCTCCATACCCGTGAACCCCTGAGCCATCTTTTTCGCGCTGCCCGCCGACCTCCGAACTCCCTCCACAAGGACCCCTCAGCGCCCCGTGAACCGCGGCTCGCGCTTTTCCGCGAAGGCCGCCAGGCCCTCGTGCACGTCCTCGCCGGTCAGGCAGTGCCGCGAGGTGGCTTCCAGTTCGACGCGCAGGCCGGCGGCGATACCGGTGCCGTCCCAGTAGGCCCCGTTGAGGGTCCGCTTGGCGGCGGCGAGGGCCGGCGGCGACCTCCGCGCCACGTCGGCACCGAACTCGAGGGCGGCGTCGAGCAGGCCGCCGTCCGGCACCACCCTGGCCACCAGGCCCCACTCCAGCGCCTCCTGGGCGCTCAGCGTGCGCCCCGAGATCACCAGATCCCGCGCCCTCGCCAGCCCGACCATGTGGGGGAGCATGGCGAGCACGCCGCCGCCGCCCATCTGTCCGAAGGGCTGGTGGGCATCGCCCATCCGCGCCGACTCGGCGGCGAAGGCGACATCGCAGAAGAGCAGCAGCTCGAAGCCTCCAGCCACCGCGATCCCGTTGACCAGGGCCAGGAACGGCTTGGGCGCCTGGGCGATGCCCGCCAACACCTCGTGCAGGTCGCGCAGGAACTGGGGAAAGCCGACCGGGTCGCGCTGCAGCGTTCGGTACTGCTTGAGGTCGCCGCCGGCGCTGAAGGCGCGTCCGGCGCCGGTGACCGCCACCAGGCGCACCTCCGGCTCCGCCACCAGGGCCCGGAAGGCTTCGCCCAACGCCAGCACCGTGCCCCAGGAGAGCGGGTTGAGGGTTTCGGGCTTGTCCAGCGTGACCAGGCCCAGCCGCGCCGGGCTGCCGCCGATGGGAAGCCGCTCGACCCGGATCGTGTCCGGTGTGGCTACCGCCTGCGCCATCGCTTTCCTCCCCTGGTCAACTGGAATCGGCTCCCGGCCTGCCCGCCATCTGACGGAGCTCGTTGCGCCGGATCTTCCCGGTCGTCGTCATCGGCAGCTCGCTCACGAACTCGAAGTGTCGCGGGTACTGATAGGCGGCCAGCCGGACCTTCACGTGCCGGCGCAGGTCGGCCTCCAGATCGGTGCTGGGCGCGGTGCCCTCGCGGAGCACCAGGTAGGCCATGATCGCCTCCCCGCGGGTGGCATCGGGCACCCCCACGGCCGCCGCCAGCGCCACCGCCGGGTGCCGCAGCAGGCAGTCCTCGATCTCGGTCGGTCCGATCCGGTAGCCGGCCGAGCTGATGATGTCGTCGGCCCGGCCCTCGAACCACAGGTAGCCGCCGGAGTCGAAGCGGGCCTGGTCGCCGGTCAGCAGCCAGTCGCCCCGGAACTTGGACTCGGTGGCCGCGGCCTGGCCCCAGTAGCCGAGGAAAATGGTCGCCGAGGGCCGGCGCAGAACCACCTCGCCGACCTCACCGACCGGGGCGGGTGAGCCGTCGGCAGCCTGGACCTCGGCCTCGAAACCCGGGTAGGGACGGCCCATCGACCCTGCCTGCACCGGCCATCGCTCGGCGCAGTTACCGACAAAGTAGTTGGCCTCGGTCTGGCCGTAGAACTCGTTGATGGTCAGCCCCAGTTCCGCGCGGCCCCAGGCCAGGACCTCCTCACCCAGCGCCTCGCCACCGGTCGAGATGCTGCGCAGCCGCAGCTCGGCGGGGGCTCGCAGCCCCGACTGCCGCATCATCTTGAGCGCGGTCGGGAAGAGGAAGCTGCTGGTCACCCCGTGCCTGGCCAGCAGCCGGTAAGCCCACTGGGGGTCGAAGTTCCCGATCGGGCCGGCCACGATCGGCCGGCCGCAGTACCAGGCGGGCAGCAGGGCGTCGAAGAGCCCGCCCGCCCAGGCCCAGTCGGCGGGCGACCAGAAGACGTCGCCGGCCCGCGGGAAGAGGTTGTGAGAGAGGCAGAAACCGGGGAGGTTGCCGAGGATGACACGATGCGCGTGCAGCGCTCCCTTGGCCCGGCCCGTGGTGCCCGAGGTGTAGATCAGCAGCGCCGGGTCCTCGGCCTGGGTGGGGACTGTGGCAAAGCTTGCCGAGGAGGCGCCGAGCAGCTCCGGGAGGGAGCGAATGCGGGGGTCGGCGGAGCCGGCCGGCTCGCGGGTGATGACAGCGGCCAGGTCGGGCAGCTCGCCCCAGAGGTCGCCCACCTTCCGGCACCCCTCCCGGTCGGTGACCAGGACCCGGGCGCCGGAGTCGGCCAGCCGGTAGCCGAGGGCGTCGGGTCCGAACAGGTAGGAGAGCGGCACCACCACCATCCCCGCCCGGTACGCGGCCATGTGGGTCAGGGCCACCTCCAGGCTCTGCGGCAGCAGCACCGCCACCCGGTCGCCGGCCCCCAGCCCGAGCCCGCGCAGCGCGTTGGCCAGCCGGGCCGCCATAGCCGCGACATCGCCGAAGCTGTACGCCTCCTCGGCCCCGTCCGGACGGTCGACGATCAGGGCCGGCGCGCTCGCGTCATGGCGCCCGACGCAGGCCGTGAAGAGGTTGAAGGAGGTCGGCGCCGGCAGCCTGAGGCCGTGCCGCAGATCCTCGTATCCGGCCCCCGTCAGCTGGGGCAGCTGAAGCCGTGCCGCCGCCTGCTCGTAGCTCACAGCCGGGAGTGGTCCCAGCTGACGACGCGCGTCATCGGCAGCGAGATGCCGACCCGCTTGGGGACCTGGTGCTCCACCAGGTCGCGGGAGCTCGCCTCCCCGCCGGACCCGATCCGGTAGCGGGCGTGGAGCCCGAGGCCGATCTCGCGCACCCGCTCCGCATCCTCGATCAGGGTGACCCGCCCCTGCACCATCACGCCCCGCAGCTGCGCGTACTCACGGCCCGCCTCCACGAGCAGGGAGGCGGCCGGGTTGCGGCGCAGGTTGACCGCCTTTTGGGCCCGGCTGTACGTCCACATCAGCAGCTCGCCCTCGCGGGGCAGGAACCACATCGCGGCCTGGTGGGGGTGGCCGCCGCCGTCGATACTGGCCAGCGCGCCGGTGCGGGGGGTTTCCAGAAAGGCGGCCACCTGGTGCGCGTCCATGCTCACGTCCCTGCGAGGCACGGGGCCGAGTCTACGCCCCCGGCGTATGCTTCAACAAACGTTCGTTGCCGGTTGAGGTCAGGGAGAGTGCAGGATGGCGTTGAGCGAAGTCCGTACAGGGCAGGCAGCCGCGCGGTTCGAGCTGGATGGGGAGCACGCGGAGTTTCGGCATGTCTGCCGGCGCTTCGTGTCCGAGCGGGTGCTGCCGCTGGTGGCTGCGGCGGAGGAGGCGGGAAGCTTCCCGGCCGAGCTCTGGGGGGATCTCGGCCGCAACGGCCTGCTGGGGATCGGTTACCCGGACCGGCTGGGTGGATCGGGCGGTGACACCCTGGCCCTGGCCGTTTTCAGCGAGGAGCTGGCAAGGGCTTCGGGCGGCATCGCGGTGACGCCGCTGGTCAGCTCCTACATGGCCGCGCCCCACCTCCTCCACTTCGGTTCCCCGGAGCAGCAGGAGCGCTACCTACGCCCGGTGCTGGCCGGGGACATGGTGGCGGCGATCGCGGTCACCGAACCCGGCGCGGGGTCGGACGTCGCCGGCATCACCACCACCGCCCGACCCGCCGACGGCGGCTACCGGATCCGCGGCACCAAGATGTTCATCACCAACGGAGGCCTCGCCGACCTGGTGATCGTGGCCGCCCGGACGGGTGACGGCGGCGCCCGGGGCATCACCCTGCTCATCGTCGAGCCCGCCGACGCGGGCTTCTCCGCCGGCCGCCCACTCCAGAAGATGGGCTGGCACTCCTCCGACACGCGGGAGCTGGTCTTCGAGGATTGCTGGGTCGCCGCCGACCGCGTCGTCGGCGAGGTGGGTGGCGGGTTCCAGCAGATCATGTCCGGCTTCCAGACCGAGCGCCTGACGCTGGCCGGAATGGGCGTCGGGCTGGCGCAGGCCTGCCTCGAGGACGCCACCATTCACGCCCGCGAGCGCCACGCCTTCGGCCGGCCGATCGGCAGCTACCAGGCCATCCGGCACGCCCTGGCCGAGATGAAGACGGAGATCCAGGCCGCCCGCCTCCTTACCTACCGGGCCGCGGCGCAGATCGACGCCGGGTCCGACTGCGCCGACGCCGTGGCGATGGCCAAGCTCTTCTCCGGCCGTGCCGCCTGCAGCGTCGCCGACCGGGCGGTCCAGATCTTCGGCGGCTACGGATTCCTGGACGAGACGCGGGTCGCCATGCACTACCGCGACGCCCGGGTTCTGCGCATCGGCGGCGGCACCGACGAGGTCCAGATGGAGATCCTGGCCCGGCGGATGGGACTGTGACCCAGACCCGAGTCGAGGCCGCGCTGGCGGAGGCGGCGGAGGGCGGCGACACCAGCAAGCTGGGGACCAAGCTGACCGCGCGCCGGCGGTTGAGCCTGCTCTTCGACGCCGGCACCTTCAGCGAGGACGGGCTGCTCGCCAACGCCGAGGCGCCGGGCTACGCCGCCGACGGGGTCCTGACCGGTACCGGCCTGGTGGAGGGGCGGCGCGCGGCCGTGATCGCGCACGATCCCTCGGTCAAGGCCGGCTCGTGGGGCGCGCTGACGGTCGAGAAGCAGGTCCGGATCCTGGAGCGCGCCGACGCCGATTCCCTGCCCGTCTTCTACTTCGTGGACTCGGCGGGCGGCCGCCTCACCGAGCAGGTGGGCTTCTTTCCCGGCCGCCGGGGGGCCGCCCACATCTTTCACCTCCAGGTCCGGCTCTCCGGCCGGGTGCCGCAGCTGTGCGTGCTGTTCGGCCCGGCCGCCGCCGGGGGCGCCTACATGCCCGCCTTCTGCGACTGGGTGGGGATGATCGAGGGCAACGCGTCGATGAGCCTGGCCTCGGCCCGCGTGGCCAAGATCGTGGTCGGTGAGGAGGTGAGCCTGGAGGAGATGGGGGGTGCGCGCATGCACACCACGGTCTCCGGGGGTGGCGACGAGATGTTCGACACCGACGCGGCGGCGATCGCGAGGGTGAAGCGGCTCTTCACCTACCTGCCCGGGAGCTGGCGCGAGCGGCCCGCCGCGATCGCCGCCGAGGCGCCCGCCGAGAGTGGCTGGGAGGGCCTCGTCCCGGAGAACCAGCGCGCCGCCTACGACATCCGGGCCGTGGTCGCCCGCCTGCTCGATGGGGGCAGCTTCCTCGAGGTCAAGGCGGCTTGGGCGGCCGAGATGGTGGTCGGGCTCGGCCGCCTCGGGGGCAGGGTCGTCGGCGTGATCGCCAACCAGCCGCTGGTGAAAGGGGGGGCCATCTTCGTCGACTCCGCCGACAAGGCGGCCCGCTTCATCAGCTGGTGCGACGCGTTCAACATCCCCCTCCTGTTCCTGGTCGACGTGCCCGGCTTCATGGTCGGCTCGGCGGTCGAGCGCCAGGGCATCATCCGCCACGGCGCCAAGCTGATCAGCGCCATGTCCAGCGCCGAGGTGCCCCGCTACTGCGTGGTCGTCCGCAAGGCCTACGCGGCCGGCTACTACGCGATGTCGTGCCCGGGCTTCGAGCCCCGCGCCACGATTGCGCTGCCCACGGCCCAGATCGGCGCCATGTCCTCCGAGGCCGCCGTGAGCGCGGTCTTCGCCCGCAAGATCGAGGCCATCGAGGACCCGGCCGAACGGGCCCAATTCGTGACCGAGCGTTCCGCGGAATACTCGGTCGACCTCGATCTCCTGCGCCTGGCGTCCGCCCTCCACGTCGACGCGGTGGTGCCCAACGACCGCCTGCGGGAGGAGCTGCTGAGGCGGCTGGAGGCGGCCGACGGTTGGGAGCGGGAGGCCAGGCGGCGCCACCACGCGGTCGTGCCGGTGTGAGCAGAGGAGAGGTTGGGCCATGAACACTGACCCCGGGATCCAGGACCTGATCAACCAGCCGCTGGTGCCGCTGCGCGAGGCCTGGCGCTCCGGGCGGCAGGCGGCCGACCTCGCCACCGCGCGCGGCCACGAGGCGGAGAGTCCGGACCGGTACTGGGAGTGGGCGGCGCGCCACCTGCGCTGGACCGAGCCGTGGACGGCGCTCCGCGAAGGTGAGCTGCCGGACTTCCGCTACTTCTCGGGCGGCCGGGTCAACGTGGCCGACAACTGCGTCGACCGCTGGGCGGAGGACGCCGCGACCGCCGACCGCCGGGCGATCATCTGGGAGGGGGAGCCGGGCGAGGTGCGCACGCTCACCTACCGGGAGCTGCGGGACCAGGTGGCTCGGCTCGCCAACGGCCTGAGGTCGCTCGGCATCGGGCGGGGGGACGTGGTCGCGGTCTACATGCAGAACCTCCCCGAGGTCTTCATCGCCATCCACGCCTGCAACCGGATCGGGGCCGTCTACACCGTGATCTTCTCCGCCTTCTCAGCCGAGGCGACCGCGCTCCGGCTCCAGAGCGCCGGGGCCAGGGCGGCGATCCTGGCCGATCGCAGCTTCCGGCGGGGCAAGGAGGTCCCACTCCTGGAGAACCTGCGCCGCGCCCGTCGCCAGGCACTCGGCGTCGACCACGCGATCGTGGTCGACCGCTCCGGCTCCGGGCTGCCCCTGGAGGCCGGCGAGGTCTCCTTCGAGGAGCTGTGCCGGGGACAGAGCACCGATTGCCCCTGCGAGCCGATGGAGGCCAACGAGCCCGCCTTCCTGATCTTCACCAGCGGCACCGAGGCGCGTCCCAAGGGTCTTGTCCATTCGACGGGCGGCTTCCTGGTCGGCGCCTGGGCCAACGTCAAGTGGCAGATCGGCCCGGAGCCGGAGGACATCTACTGGTGCGCGGCCGACGTCGGCTGGCTCACGTTCCCGATCCAGGCGGTGATCGGCGGCCTCGCCCACGGCGCCACCCTGTTCGTCTACGAGGGCGCGCTCGACCACCCCACCGGCGAGCGCTTCTACGAGCTGGCCGAGCGCCATGGCGTCACCAAGGTGCTGACTGCACCGACCGCGCTGCGCATGCTGCGGCGGCAGGGCGACGAGATGGCGGGCCGCCACCCCTGGCAGCGGCTGGTCCTGATCAGCGTCCAGGGCGAGCCTCTGGATCCGGCCACCTTCCACTGGGCGACCGAGAAGCTGGGCGCCGGGGTGCCGGTGATCAACGCGTACGGGCAGACCGAGACCGGGTCGACGTGGACGTACCCCGTCTACGGCGTGGACGAGCTCAAGGCGGGCTCGTGCGGCCGGCCACTCCCCGGCCATCACGGCCTGGTGGTCGACGCGGGTGGCCAGGAGGTGGCGGACGGGCAGAAGGGCAACCTGGTCCTGACCCACCCCTTTCCCACACTGGCCCGCACCATCTGGAACGACCACCACCGTTACGTGGAGAACTATTTCGGTCGCTTCCCGGGCCGCTACTGGACCGCCGACGAGGCCGTGCGCGACTCCGACGGCCACATCTGGGTGCTGGGCCGGGCGGACGACGTGATCAATGTGGCCGGCCACCGGATCAGCACCATGGAGATCGAGTCGGTGGTCACCGCCCAGCCGGGTGTCGCCGACGCCGCTGTGACCGGGGTCAACGACGAGATCAAGGGCACCGTCCCGGTCGCCTTCGTCTGCCTGGCCGCCGGCGCCGACCCCGCCGCGGTACGCCGCGGGGTGGACGAGGCTGTGATGGAGACGATCGGCCGCCACGCGGCGCTGAGCACCGTCTACGTCGTCCAGGCGCTGCCCAAGACGCGGGCTGGCAAGATCATGCGGCGTCTCCTGCGCGAGGTGGCGGAGACGGGCTCGGTGAGCGGGGACACGACCGGCCTCGAGGATCCGGAGTCGATCCAGAAGGTGATCAGCGGCGTGCGCGGCGGCTGAGCGGTGGCCGGCCCGGGACTCCTGCGCAGCCTCCTCTTCGCGCCCGCCAACCGTCCCGACCTGGTGGCCAAGCTGCCCCGCAGCCGCCCCGACGGGGTCGTGCTCGACCTTGAGGACGCGGTGCGCGCGGAGGACAAGGCGGGCGCTCGCGGGCTGGCGCTGGAGGGCGCCCGGGCGCTGGCCCGGTCCGCGCCGGGGCTGGCGGTCTTCGTCCGGGTCAACGGTCCCGCCAGCGCGGAGTTCGAGGAGGACCTGGCGGCAGCTCTCGACCCCGGCATCGCCGGGGTGCTGGTTCCCAAGCTGGAGTCGGGCGACCAGGTGGCCCGCCTTCTGGCCGCGCTGGGCCGGCGGGGCCTGGGTTCGGCCGTCGTAGTCGGCGGCCTGGAGACGGCGCGGGGGGTGGCGGCCGCCCGCGAGATCGCCGGCGCCGGCCTGGCGGGGGTCTACTTCGGCGCCGAGGACTTCGTGGCCGACCTGGGGGGCGTTCGCACCGAGTCCAACCAGGAGGTGCTGTACGCGCGCAGCGAGATCGCGCTGGCGGCGCGGCTGGGCGGCGTTTACGCCCTCGACCAGGTGGTCGTCGACATCCATGACCTGGGCCGGCTGCGCCGGGAGGCGCTGGAGGCCCGCGCCCTCTCCTACGCGGGCAAGCTGTGCATCCACCCCGCCCAGGTGGCGCCGGTCAACGAGGCGTTCTCGCCCAGCGCCGAGGAGCTGGAGCGCAGCCGGCGCCTGATCGCGGCCTACGCCGCGGCGGGCGGCGAGCAGCGGGGGGTGATCGAGTTCGAAGGCCAGATGATCGACAGTCCCCTGGTCAGGCGGGCCGAGGCGGTGCTCGCCCGGAGGTCGCGTCGATGAGCGCCGAGCGGCCGGTCGCCGGACGCTGGTTGGAGGAGCTGGAGGTGGGGATGAGGGTCAGCCACCCCATCAGGAGGACGGTCACCGAGTCCGACAACGTGCTCTTCACCTGCCTGACCATGAATCCCCAGCCGCTCCATCTGGACCACGAGTTTGCGGCCGCCTCGGAGTTCGGCCGGCCCCTGGTGAACAGCCTCTTCACGCTCGGCCTGCTGGTCGGCCTGACCGTGTACGACCTCACGCTGGGCACCACGATCGCCAACCTCGGCTTCGAGGCCATCGAGTTTCCCAAGCCCGTCTTCGCGGGTGACACCATTCACGCCGAGACCGAGGTGATGGCGGTCCGGCCGTCCGGCTCGCGTCCCGAGGCGGGGGTGGTCACCTTTGAGCACCGGGCCTACAACCAGCGGGACGAGCTGGTCGCCCGCTGCCGGCGCAACGCGTTCATGCGCCGGCGCCCGGAACCGGCGGCCTGACTGTGGTGGCGGTGAACAGCGGGCCACACCGCCGCCGGGGCCGGGGGCGGGTCACCAGCGCCGAGGCCGTGCGCGCAGCGGCGCTCCGCCTCTTCGCCGAGCGGGGCTACCACGCCACCTCGATGCGCGACATCGCGGCGGCCGTGGGCACCCACGCAGGCAGTCTCTACAACCACATGGAGTCCAAGGAAGACCTCCTCCTGGGGCTTCTCAGGGAGTCGATCAGCGACCGGCTGGCCGCGCTCCGGGACGCCACCAAGGGGGTGGACGACCCCGTCCAGCGCTTCCGCGCCGCCGTCGACGCGATCTTGCGCCACCGCCTGGCGGAGCACCGTGAGATCGTGGTCGGGCAGTCGGAGCTGCGGGCGCTGCAGCCCGGGCGCCGGGACGCGGTGGTGGCGCTGCGGGACGAGTACGAGGAGGCGATCGGCCGGATCCTCGACCACGGTGTGGAGCGGGGGGTGTTTCGCGTCAGCGACCGCAAGCTGACCATCTACGCGCTGATCGGGGTCGGCCAGCAGGTCGGGCGCTGGTACCGCCCGGACGGACGTCTGGGCATCGAACAGATCAGCCGCTTCTACCAGGACTTCCTGCTGGCGCCGATCACGCCGGCGGTCAGTTGACGGCGTCGGGCTGGAGATTGCCAACGGGGCCGACCTCTCAAACGATCTTTTCCCGTGTGCGTACATTCTCAGCGCACACTATGTACGCATGCCCAAGCGAACCACTATCGAGATCGACGAGGCACTCCTGGCGAGAGCCCGGAGCGCGCTCGGCTCCGGCACCACTCGGGCCACCGTCGAAGCGGCCCTCCGGCTGGCGGCCGAAACGGCTGAGGGTGCTCGACACGCGCGGGCGGCGGGGCAGCGGCGCTACCTGCAGGGGCTCGGCTCTCGCGTGGATCTCAAGGTGCTGCGCTCCGAGGCAATGTGGCGATAACCGGCTGGCTCCTCGACAACAGCGTTGCCGCTCGGGCCGGCATGCCCCGGGTCGGCACGCAGCTGGAGGAGATGGCTGGTTCTCTGTTGATCTGCGCCCTGGGCGAGCTCGAGCAGCTGTACTCGACTCGCTCAGCTCACGACTACGACGCCCTCAAGTCGGAGCTTCACGAAAGCTTCGAGCTGGCGGCCGCGCCGCCTGACCTGTTGGCACGGGCCCTCCAGCTCCAGGAGGACCTGGCTCACCATCACGGCATGTGGCATCGAACGCCCATCCCCGACCTGCTCATCGCTGAGACCGCGCTGCACCATCGCCTGGGGATCGTTCACATCGACGGTGACTTCGATCGCATCGCCGAGGTGCGGCCTCTTGTCGTACGCCGGTTGAAGGAGTAGGCGCTGGGCTCAGCCGCCTCGAGCAGGTCCGGGTCGGCGGTAGGATCCTGGCCGATGCGGGGACCCTCATGCCCGCGGAGCTCCCTTCTCTCGATGCGATCCATCTGGCCACGATGCTGCACCTGGGCGTCAGCCTGGCGCGCGTCGTGACCTATGACGATCGACTGTCCACCGCGGCCGTCGGGATCGGCCTATCGGTGCTGGCACCTTCTTGAGAGAGATGAGCCGCGGTACCGCGACCCTCAGGCCGCCCTCGCCGCCTCCGGGCGGGCCGTGGCCGGCCGCTGCCGGCGGACCAGCGCCAGGCCGGCCAGGACCACCGCCGCTCCCGCCAGCTTGGCCGCCCCGAACCCCTCGCCGAGGACCGCGAAGGAGACGATCCCGCCCACCACGGGGACGAGGTAGAGGAAGGCGTTGGTGGCCGCCACCCCGGCTCGCGCGCTGGCCCAGCTCCACAGCGTCCAGGCCAGGTAGACCGGGACCACGATCGACCAGGCCAGGATCAGCCAGCCCGAGCCGGTGATTCGCGCCCAGTCCTGGTGGAGGAGGCTGGGGGCAGCGAACAGGAGCACCGGGAGACCGCCGATCGTGAGCGTCCAGGCGGTGACCACCGTCGCCGGGTGGCGGGCCAGCAGCGGCTTGACGATCACGGTGTAGGCGCCGTAGAGGGCGGCCGCGGCCAGGCTGATCAGGTCGCCCAGCCCGGCCGAGCCGAGCCCGTGCCCCGGCTTGCCGGCCACGAAGAGCGCCACCCCGAGCAGGCTCAGCGCCAGGCCCGCGGCCCGGGTCCGGCCGACCGCCTCGGTCCGCCAGGCCCACAGGAGCACCGCACTGAAGACCGGCGCGGTGGCGATCAGGATGGCGGTGGAGAAGGCGGTGGTGAAGGCGAGGCCGACCAGTGAGAGCAGGATGTAGCCGCTGTAGCCGACCAGGCCGGCGGCCGCCATGCGGGCGCCGGAACCGGGGGCGATGCCGGGCCGGCCCGGCTCCCGGAGCACGACCACGGTCCAGGCCAGGACCATCATGCCCGCGTAGCGGAGGAAGCTGAAGGCGAGCACGTCGAACTGGCCGAGCGCAGTCTTGAGGACCGTGAAGTTGGCCCCCCACACGCAGACGACCGCGAGCGCGACGAGAGCCGGGGCATGCTTTCTCACACCTCTTCCAACCCGGCCGCGGCGCTCGGCGTGGCACGAATATCCTTGGTCGCCATAGACGCTGAATGGATGGCGGTCGCCCGCGGTGACCGCCCGGCCGACCTGGTGCTCCGCGGAGGTCTGGTCTTCTCCGTGTTCACCAGGGAGTGGCTGGAGGCCGACGTGGCGATCCGGGACGGGCACGTGGTCGGCCTGGGCAGTTACCGGGGCGAGCGCGAGATCGACTGCTCGGGGATGCGCCTGGTGCCCGGCTACATCGACGCCCACATGCACCTGGAGTCCAGCAAGCTGATGCCCCACGAGTTCGCCCGCGCGGTGGTCCCGCGGGGGACCACCGCGGTGGTGGCGGACCCCCACGAGATCGCCAACGTGCTCGGGGTGGCGGGCGTCAAGTGGCTGCTCGAGGCCTCGCGGGGGCTGGCCCTGGACGTCTTCGTGATGGCGCCCTCGTGCGTGCCCGCCTCGCCGTTCGAGTCGCCCCGGGGCGCCCTCACGGCCGCCGATATCGCGGGGCTGCTCGGGCGGCCGGGGGTGATCGGGGTGGCCGAGATGATGAACTACCCCGGCGTGATCGCGGGCGAGCCGGGCGAGCTGGCCAAGCTCTCGACCGGCCTCACCGACCACATCGACGGCCACGCGCCGGGGGTCGGGGGCGCGGCCCTGAACGCGTATGTGGCGGCGGGCATCCGTTCGGACCACGAGTCGACCACCGCCTCGGAGGCGCTGGAGAAGCGCCGCCTGGGCCTGTGGGTCATGCTCCGGGAGGCGTCGATCGCCCGCAACCTGGGGCCTCTGCTGGCGATGGTGCGCGAGTTCGGGCCCGAGCGCTGCCTGTTCTGCACCGACGACCGCGAGCCCGGCTTCCTGGTCGAGGAGGGTCACCTGGACCAGATGCTGCGGTTGGCCGTGGCCGAGGGGGTGGCGGCCGAGGACGCCCTCCTGATGGCGACCCTGAACCCGGCGCAGTACCATCGGCTTAGCCGCCACGGCGCCATTGCGCCCGGCTACCAGGCCGACATCGTGGTCCTCGACGACCTGGTGGGCTTCCGGCCCCGGCTGGTCCTGAAGCGGGGGAGCGAGCCCGAGTACCCGGAGCGGCCGGCGCCGGAGTGGGTCCGGAGCACGATGCACGCGGCCCCGGTCACGGCGGCCTCCTTCCGGGTGCCGGCGGCGGCGGGGCCGATCCGGGTGATCGGGGTGATCCCCGGCCAGCTGCTCACCAGCGCCGAGGTGATGGCGCCCGCGGTGGTGGGCGGGGCGACCGTGGCCGATCCCGGCCGGGACCTGGTCAAGATCGCGGTCGTGGAGCGGCACCACGCCAGCGGCCGGGTGGGCGTCGGCTTCGCCACCCGGGTCGGGCTGCGCCGGGGAGCCTACGCCTCGACGGTCGCCCACGATGCCCACAACGTGGTCGTGGTCGGGGTGGCCGACGCCGACATGGCCGCCTGCGTGACCCGCCTCGGCGAGATCGGCGGCGGCATCGTGATCGCCGAGGGGGGCCGGGTGCGGGAGGAGCTGGCGCTGCCGGTGGCAGGCCTGATCAGCGACCGCCCGCTCCTGGAGGTGCACGGCCGGCTGGCCGCCATGGAGGCCCGTCTCAGGGCCATGGGGGTCGCTGGCGAGGCCCCGTTCATGACCCTCAGCTTCCTCGCCCTCTCGGTCATCCCCGAACTCAAGATCAGCGACCGGGGGCTGGTCGACGTCGGCCGGTTCGAGCTCGTGCCGCTTACCCTTTCGTGATGCTCATCAGCACGCCGGCCAGCTTCGAGGAGGCTGTGGCCGAACTCGCCGCGGAGCCCGGCAGCGTGCCCCTGGGGGGGGGCACCGATCTCATGGTGGGCATCAACTTCGGCCGTGAGCGCCCGCAGCGGGTGCTCTCCCTGCGCCGCCTGGGCGAGCTGCGCGAGGTCTCTTCCGGGGCCCGCGTCCGCTGCGGCGCCGGGGTCACCTACAGCCGCCTGCTGGCCGAGCTGACCGACCCCGCCGTGGTCCAGGCGGCCCGGACCGTGGGCTCGCTCCAGATCCGCAACGCCGGGACCGTGGGCGGCAACCTGGGGACCTGCTCCCCGGCCGGCGACCTGCTGCCAGCGCTGGCCGCCCTCGAGGCGACCGTGATCCTGGCCGGCCCCGGCGGCGAGCGGCGGGTGCCGTTCGCCGGCTGGATGCAGGGTCCCAAACGGCCCAACCGCCGCCCCGACGAGCTGGTGGTGGCCGCCGAGTGGGACGCGGCCGGCCCCGACCAGGCCTTCCTCAAGGCGGGCACCCGCAACGCCATGGTGATCTCGGTCGCCAACCTGGCCCTGGTCGTGGACCGAGGCCGCCGCCGGGTGGGCCTGGCGCTGGGCAGCGTCGGCCCGGTGGTGATCCGGGCCGAGGCCGCCGAGCGTTTCGCCGAGGGCCTGCTCGAGGAGGCCGGTTGGGAACGGCGGATCCAGCCCACACCGGCGGCGCTGGAGGAGTTCGGCCGGCTGGCGGCGGCGGCGGCGGAGCCGATCGACGATGTCCGGGGGACGCTCGCCTACCGCCGCCACGTGCTCGCCGTGATGGCGCGTCGAGGCCTGGAGCGGACGTGCTCCTAGAGCTCACCGTCAACGGCGAGACCCGCGCCGCCGAGGCGTGGGAGGGCGAGTCGCTGCTCTACTTCCTGCGCGAGGGGCTGGGCCTCTTCGGCAGCAAGAACGCCTGCGAGCAGGGCGAGTGCGGCTCCTGCTCGGTGCTCCTGGACGGGGCCCTGGTCTGCGCCTGCCTGGTGCTGGCGGCGGCGGCCCCCGGCGCCGACATCCGGACCGTCGAGGGACTCGCCGGAGACCCCCTGGCCGGGCGGGTGCAGGAGGCGATGGTGGAGGCGGGCGGGGTCCAGTGCGGCTTCTGCACGCCCGGCTTCGTGGTCGCCATGACCGATCTCCTGCGTCGCAACCCGGGCCCCAGCGACCTCGAGATGCGCGAGGCGCTGGCCGGCAACCTCTGCCGCTGCACCGGCTACGTGCGGATCTTCGAGGCTGTGCGCCGGGCGGGGGCGCCCGCTTGACGCTGCTCGTCCGGGCCGGGCTGCTGGTCACCGGCGGCGGGGAGGAGGTGGCCGGCGGCTGGCTGCTGAGCCGCGCCGGCGAGGTGCTGGAGATCGGGAGCGGGGAGGCCCCGGCCGCCGGCGAGGTGCTTGACCTGCCCGGCTGTGTGGCGATGCCGGGGCTGGTCAACGCCCACGACCACATGTACCAGTGGGCGACCCGCGGCTACCAGCCCGGGGGCGGGCTGTTCGACTGGCTGCGCACCCTCTACCCGGTCTGGGCGCGCATCGACGCCGACGTGGTCCGGGCCGCCGCCCGCGCCGCCATGGCCCGGCTCCTGCTCGCCGGCTGCACGCTCAGCAGCGACCACCACTACGTCTTCCCCCACGGCCGCCCGGGCATCTTCGAGGCCCTGGCCGGCGCGGCCGCCGAGCTGGGGCTCCGCTTTCACCCCTGCCGGGGCTCGATGTCGCTGGGCCGGTCGGCGGGCGGGCTGCCCCCGGACTCGGTGGTGGAGGCCCACGACGCCATCCTGGCCGACACCGAGCGGCTGGTGGCGCGCTTCCACGACCCGGGCCCGGGCTCGATGTGCCGGGTGGCGGTGGCGCCCTGCTCGCCCTTCTCGGTAACCCCCGAGCTGATGCGGGACTCGGCCGTGCTGGGCCGCCGGCTCGGTGTCCGCCTCCACACCCACCTCGCGGAGACCGCCGATGAGGAGCGCTTCTGCGTCGAACGCTTCGGCAAGCGACCCCTGGAACTGTTGGAGGAGCTGGGCTGGACGGGCGAGGACGTCTGGTTCGCGCACGGCATCCACCTCTCGGATGCGGAGATCGGGCGCCTGGCCGGGACCCGGACCGGGGTCGCCCACTGCCCCTCCAGCAACATGCGCCTGGGCGCCGGGGCCTGCCGGGTCGAGGACCTGCTCCGGGCCGGCGCACGGGTCGGCCTGGGCGTCGACGGCGCCGCCTCCAACGAGGCCGGGGACCTGGTGGGCGAGGTCCACCAGGCGCTGCTGCTGGCCCGGCTGCGGGCGGCGATGCTGGGCCGCGGCGACGCCGCCACCGCCCTCGATCCCCGCGCCGCCTGGCGCCTGGGTTCTGCCGGGGGTGCCGCTTGTCTCGGCCGCGACGACTGCGGCACCCTGGCCCCGGGGGGCTGCGCCGACATCGCTCTCTACCGCGCCGACGACCTCGCCCACGCCGGGATCGCCGACCCCCTGGAGGCGCTCGCCCTGGCCCCCCCGGCCCGCGCCGAGGCGGTGGTCGTGAACGGGCGGGTGGTGGTCCGCGAAGGCCGCCTCCTGACCGGGGACGAGGACGCGATCGCCCGCGATCTGGGCACGGCCGCCGGGCGACTGCGCCGGGGCATCCATGCCTGAGCCGGCTGCCGGCTACGGGGTGGGGGACTCGGCGCCCCGGCCGGACGGGCCGGCCAAGGTCCGCGGCAGCTTCGACTTCGCCAGCGACCTGGTGGCACCGGGCATGCTCTTCGGGCGCACGCTGCGCAGCCCCCACCCGTACGCCGTGGTCCGCTCGATCACCACCGCGGCCGCGGCCGCGATGCCCGGCGTCCGCCGCGTGCTCACCGCCGCCGACCTGCCCGGCGTCCGCTTCTACGGCCTGGACCGGGTCCGCGACCAGCCGGTCCTGGTCGGGGTGGGGGAGACGGTGCGCTACGCCGGGGAGCCGGTCGCCCTGGTGGCGGCCGACCACCCCGAGCAGGCGCTGCAGGCGATCCGCGCCATCGGCGTCGAGTACGAGGTGGGCGAGGGACCCAAAGGCCCGCAGGCGGAACACGTCGTGCCGAAGCAATAACCCCCGGTTCGTCAGACGAAACTGTGATCTTCCTCCGGCAGATTTGCCAGAATACTGGGAACACGCCCGCCTGTG